>NZ_JBEZWL010000024.1:0-76142 GCF_040648015.1 Streptomyces sp. NPDC029216
GACGCGCGCTGGCTGGACGGCTGCGCGGGCCCGGGCGGCAAGGCGTCGCTGCTGGGCGCGCTGGCCGCGCAGCGCGGGGCCTTCCTGCTGGCCTCCGAGAAGCAGCCGCACCGGGCCCGGCTCGTGGAGCGGGCGCTGGCCGGCAACCCGGGCCCGTACCAGGTCATCGCCGCCGACGGCACCCGCCCGCCGTGGCGGCCGGGCTCCTTCGACCGGGTGCTGATGGACGTCCCCTGCTCGGGCCTGGGCGCGCTGCGGCGCCGCCCCGAGGCCCGCTGGCGGCGCCGCCCGCAGGACCTGGAGGGCTTCGCGCCGCTCCAGCGCGCCCTGCTGCGCGAGGCCCTGTCCGCGGTGCGGGTCGGCGGCGTCGTGGGCTACGCGACCTGCTCCCCGCACCTGGCGGAGACCCGTGTGGTGGTGGACGACGTCCTCAAGGGGCGGGGCGCCGGCAACGTGCCGGTGGCGGCCGAGCTGATCGACGCCCGCCCGTACATGGAGGGCGTCCCGGCCCTCGGTGACGGCCCGGACGTCCAGCTGTGGCCCCACCTCCACGGCACGGACGCCATGTACCTGGCCCTCCTGCGCCGCACCGCGTAGCCGTCCTCGGCACCCCGGCCCGCCATTGAAACCCTGAGTTCCGGGGCCGTGGCCTGAAGTGGCCGGGGGGCATGGCAGGCTTGGGGCATGGCCGTTCAGATCAATCCCAGCATCCTGTCCGCCGACTTCGCCCGTCTCGCCGAGGAGGCGAAGGCCGTCGAGGGGGCCGACTGGCTGCACGTCGACGTCATGGACAACCATTTCGTCCCGAACCTCACCCTCGGCGTGCCGGTCGTGGAGTCCCTGAGCCGTGCCACGGACATCCCGCTCGACCTGCACCTGATGATCGAGGACCCGGACCGCTGGGCGCCGCAGTACGTGGAGGCGGGCGCGGCCTCCGTGACCTTCCACGCCGAGGCCGCCGCCGCCCCGGTGCGCCTCGCGCGCGAGATCAGGGCCCTGGGCGCCCGGGCGGCCATGGCGCTGAAGCCCGGCACGCCGATCGAGCAGTACGAGGACATCCTCCCCGAGCTCGACATGGTGCTGATCATGACGGTCGAGCCCGGGTTCGGCGGCCAGTCCTTCCTCGACATCATGCTGCCCAAGGTCCGCCGGACCCGGGAGCTGATCGCCAAGCACGGACTGGACCTGTGGCTCCAGGTCGACGGCGGGGTCTCGGCCACGACGATCGAGCGGGTCGCCGAGGCCGGAGCGGACGTGTTCGTGGCCGGCAGCGCGGTCTACGGGGCGATGGACCCCGCGGCCGCGGTGCGGACTCTGCGTGACCAGGCGGGTGCGGCGATCGCCGCCGCGCCCTGGGCCTGTGACCACTGAGACAAGCGTTGGTGAACGGCTCGGTGAACGGATGTCGTCCAGGCTGATCAACGGCCGTCGGATCTGACAGGATGAACGGCGAGTCGAGAGTGTGAACACGACAGTGTGAACAGCAGTGAGGAGAGCGCGGTGTCTGCAATGTCGGCGGGACGGTCAGCCCTGCGGATGGGACCCGCGGAGCTGGTGCAGGCGGCGGCCATGGCGCGCCGCTTCTACCTGGAGGGCAAGTCCAAGATCCAGATCGCCGAGGAGTTCGGCGTGAGCCGCTTCAAGGTGGCGCGGGTCCTGGAGACCGCCCTCGAACGCGACCTCGTACGCATCGAGATCCGGGTACCGGCGGAACTGGACGCGGAGCGCTCGGACGCGCTGCGCGCCCGGTACGGGCTGCGGCACGCCGTCGTGGTCGAGTCCCCGGCCGACGCGAGCGAGGACGCGCCCGATCCGGAGAACCTCGGCGCGGTCGCGGCCGACCTGCTGGGCGAGCTCGTCAACGAGGGCGACGTCCTCGGGCTGGCGTGGGGCCGGTCGACCATCCACATGGCGGCCTCCCTGCACCGGCTGCCGCCGTGCACGGTCGTCCAGCTGACCGGCGTGTACGACGCCGGGACGGCCGAGCGCGGGTCCGTGGAGGCCGTACGGCGCGCCGCGCAGGTCTCCGGCGGGGACGCGCACCCCATCTACGCGCCGATGCTGCTGCCCGACCCGGCGACGGCGGCGGCCCTGCGCAACCAGACGGGCATCGCGCGGGCCTTCGAGTACTTCGACAAGGTCACCGTGGCGGCCGTGTCCATCGGCTCCTGGGAGCCGGGGATCTCGACCGTCCACGACATGCTCACGGACGAGGAGCGGGCGCACTACGCCTCGTTGGGCGTGGCGGCCGAGATGTCGGCGCACCTGTTCGACTCCGAGGGCCGCCGGGTCGGCCGGGACCTCGGCGAGCGGTGCATCACCGTCGAGGCCGACCGGCTGCGCCGGATCCCGGAGGTCGTGGCGATCGCGGGCGGGCTGCGCAAGGCCGCCGCGATCGGTGCGGTGCTCCGCTCCGGGCTCGTGACCAGCCTGGTCACGGACACGGCCGTGGCGGACTACCTGCTGACGGAGTCCGCACCGGGTCTGCGGCCGGCGCTGGAGCGGGCGGACCCCGACGAGCTCTGAGGGCGCCGGGACCGCCCGGCGATTCGCTAAGAAAACGGATATTTGGCACGATCGGCGCATGATCTTTCGGAACGTGCCCCGGTCGTTGCTGCGCGCGCTGGGGGCCCTGTTCCTGTGCCTCGCGCTGGCGGGAGCCGCGGCCTGCGCCGGGAAGGACCGGCAGGCCGCGCCCGCCGGTACGGGCGCCTCCTCCGGCGTCGCCGCCAGTGCCGCCCCGGCCCCCTCGTGGGCGAAGGGGATGGCCACCGTACGGGCCGACGCGCTGCCCCCGCAGGCGCGGGAGGTGCTCGCGCTGATCGACAAGGGCGGGCCGTACGCCTACCGGCAGGACGGGACCGTCTTCGGGAACTTCGAGAAGGCCCTGCCGAAGCAGAAGCGCGGCTACTACCACGAGTACACGGTCAAGACCCCCGGGGAGCGCGACCGGGGTGCCCGCCGGATCGTCACGGGCGAGGGCGGGGAGTTCTACTACACGGACGACCACTACCAGACGTTCAAGGCGGTTCTCCGATGACGATGGACCCGCACCCGCTCGCCCCCGCCCTCGCGGCCGCCGAGGAGGCCGGCTGGACGGTCCTGCGGCTCGACCTGGACGGCGTACGGACGAAGGCGCGGCTGATGGACGCGTGCGCGCAGGCGTTCGCCCTGCCCGACTGGTTCGGGCGGAACTGGGACGCGCTGGCGGACTGCCTCGGCGACCTGTCCTGGCTGCCCGGGGCCGCGGGACGGCTGGTGGCCGTGACGGGGTGGCAGGAGCTGGAGCGGGCGCGGCCCGGGGACTGGGAGGTCCTCCGGGAGGTGCTGGAGGAGGCCGGCGCGTACTGGCGGGAGTCCGAGGGGCCGCCGCTGGAGGTGGTCGTGGCCGCCGCGCGGCCGTGACGTGCGGCAGGCCCCGCGCCCTGTCGGGCGGCGGGGCCTGCTCGTCCGGTCCTTCAGTCCTTCGCCGCCTTCGGGATCCACGGCGGGGTCTGGCCCCAGGACCAGACCGGTACCTTCGCCGCGTCCACCGGCGGCGGGTTGGGGCCCGAGTAGATCAGGGCCATCCGGGTGCCCCACTCGATGTAGTAGACGAACACCGCCCGGAACTCGGGGTCCGTCGGGAGGCCGACCTCGTCGGCCGTGTCCAGCAGCAGGTCCACCCAGCGGCGGCGCTGCTGTTCGGTGATGCCGCGCCCCAGGTGCTTGGTGGCCATGTGCATGTGGCCGCCGTGGTGCGCCGAGTATTCGGCCGGGCCGCCGAAGACCTCCGACAGCCAGATAGCGACGTGCTGGGGGTGCTCCGCGTCCATGCCCGCGAAGACCGGCGCCAGGATCTCGTCCTGCAGAGCGTGGGCGTAGAAGACGTCGGTGAGCTTGCGCATGGCCTCCGCGCCGCCCATCCACTCGTAGATCGTGGGCGTGGTGCTCATGACTGTCCGGCGGCCTTTCCCGGGCCCGCCACGGCCGTGACGAGGTAGTGCTTCATCTCCTCGATGTTCGTCACGTACGGGCGGATCGCCTGGAAGAACGCCGGGAAGTGCTCACCCTTGCGGAAGCCGTTCAGGTGGGCGTCGATCGAGGTCCAGCGGATGCGCAGGATGTACTTCTCGGTCTCCTCGGCACTGTGGGCCAGCTCGTAGTCGATGCACTCGGGCGAGGCGGCCAGGGACTCGGCCGCGCGGGCGTACGCGTCCTCGAACGCCTGCTGGTCCTGCGAGGCGATCCGGTAGCGGATGTACTCG
Source organism: Streptomyces sp. NPDC029216 (assembly GCF_040648015.1). Taxonomy (NCBI): domain Bacteria; kingdom Bacillati; phylum Actinomycetota; class Actinomycetes; order Kitasatosporales; family Streptomycetaceae; genus Streptomyces; species Streptomyces sp. NPDC029216. The sequence goes on from NZ_JBEZWL010000024.1 coordinate 4,248, forward strand.
ACGGTGGTGGTCATGGTGTGCGTGCCTCTCCCTGGGATCAGGTCGTCCCGGCTACTTTTCCGGGATCATCAGTGCCCGGTGGGGATTTCCGTCACTCCGGCTGAGACTTCTGGATGTCGGGGCCCTGCGCGCGGACCCGGCGGACCTGGTCGAGGGACTCGCGCAGCTCGCGGAGCCACTCGTCGGTGTTCTCCCCGACCAGGCGCACGCACCAGGCCAGGGCGTCCGCCCGGCTGCGCGCCACGCCGCCGGCGACCAGGGTGTCGAGCACCTGGCGCTCGGACTGGCGCAGCCGGGTCATGACGGGGACCGCGAGGTGGGTGAAGAGGACGGTCTCCTCACCCGACTTCACGCCCCAGGCGACCTTGCGGCGGTAGAGCTCCTCCGCCTCGCGGGCCACCTCCATCCGCTGCTCGCGGGTGCGCTCGCGGAACTCCTTGACCGACTCGGACGCCGGGACGGCGCCGATGACGGTGATCTCCTCCCGGTCGACGGTGACCGAGACGAGGGACTCGTAGACGTCCACCGGCAGGCGCTCGGCGAACCACGCGCGGAGCTTCTCGCTCTGTTCGGCTGTAATCATGTAATCAACGTTGCATCCGCTCTCCTCTTGATCGCAAGGGGCGCGGTGTTCGCCCTCAGCCCATCGAGCGGTAGCGGTGGATCAGCGAGACCGCCATCGCCCCCTCGCCCACGCCCGAGGCGACCCGCTTGACCGAGTGGGCCCGGACGTCGCCCGCCGCGAACACGCCGGGGACGCTGGTCTCCAGCGGGTAGGGGGCGCGCTCCAGGCTCCACTCCGCGGGGAGTTCGCCGCCGTTGGCGATCAGGTCGGAGCCGGTCAGGACGAAGCCGTACTCGTCGCGCTCGACCACCCCGGACAGCCAGTCCGTGTGCGGGCGGGCGCCGATGAACGTGAACATGAACCGGGCCGGCACCTCCCGGTCCTCGCCGGTGTCCGCGTCGTGCAGGGTGATCCGCTCCAGGTGCTCCCCGCCGTCCAGGGCGGTGACGGTCGTGCGGACCTTCACCTCGATGTTCGGGGTGCGCTCGATCTCGTCGATCAGGTAGCGGGACATGCTGGCGTCCAGGGAGGCCGCGCGGACCAGGATGGTCACCCGGGCCGCGTACTTGGCGAAGTGCACCGCCGCCTGGCCGGCCGAGTTGGCGCCGCCCACGATGAACACGTGCTGCGAGATGCAGGCCGAGCTCTCCGTGGTCGCCGCCCCGTAGTACAGGCCCGCGCCCTCGAAGCGGTCCGCGCCGGGGGCGTCCAGCCGGTTGTACGAGACCCCGGTCGCCAGCAGCACGGTTTCCGCGCTGATCTCCGTACCGTCCGCCAGGGTGAGGATCTTCGCCGGGTCGTCCCGGGTGAGGGAGACCACCTCCACCGGGTGCAGGATCTCGGCGCCGAAGCGGGAGGCCTGGATGGTGGCCCGCCGGGTCAGGTCCCCGCCGGAGAGGCCCGAGGGGAAGCCCAGGTAGTTCTCGATCAGGCTGGAGGTGCCCGCCTGGCCGCCCGGGGCGCGGGAGTCCAGCATCAGCGTGGACAGCCCCTCGGAGGCCGCGTACACCCCGGCGGCGAGCCCCGCCGGGCCGGCGCCGACGATCACGCACTCGTAGTGCGGGCGGGAGGCGGTGGTGGACAGGCCCAGGCGCTGGGCGAGTTCGGTGTCGGTCGGGGCGGAGAGCACCGCCCCGTCCGGGAAGCGCACCAGCGGGAGCGCCGCTCCGGCCTGCGCGTCGGCGATCACCGTCAGCGCCTCGGGGTCACGCTCGACGTTCAGGAAGCGGAACGGCTGCCCGTTGCGGGTGAAGAAGTCCCGGACGGCGTGGGTGCCGGGGGAGACCAGGTGGCCGGCGACGATGATCCCGTCGTAGGCCGGCCGGTAGGTGGCCAGCCAGTCGGAGAGCAGGTCGTCCAGCACCGGGAAGAGCCGCTCGTGCGGCGGGTCCCAGGGCTTGAGCAGGTAGTAGTCCAGCCGCACCCGGTTGATGGCGGTGATCGCCGCGTCCGTCTCCGCGTACGCCGTCAGCAGCACCCGGCGGGCGTCCGGGAAGCGGCTGACCGCCTCCAGCAGGAACTCCACCCCGGTCACGTCGGGCATCCGCTGGTCGACGAGGAACAGCGCGGGGTCGTGGCCCCGCTCGTCGAGGGAGTCCAGGATCTTCAGCGCGTCGGCGGCCGAGGAGGCGCCCAGCACCCGGTAGCGGTCGCCGTAGGCGCTGCGCAGGTCGCGGCGGACGGCCCGCAGCACCTGGGGATCGTCGTCCACGGCCAGGATCACGGGCTTGCGGCTCTCGGCCCGCTCGGCGGCCGGGGCGGCGGTGCCCGTGGCGGGCGTGGCGGCGGCGGGGGAGGCGGGGCTCCCCTGGGCGGCGCTCACGCCGGCTCCAGCATCAGCTGGTCGGCGTAGCACCAGGCCCAGTCCTCGCCGGGCTCGTGCGAGGCCGCGATCGGATGGGCGGTCGCCCTGTAGTGCCGGGTGGCGTGGCGGTTCTTGGAGGAGTCGCAGCATCCGACGTGCCCGCAGCTCAGGCACATCCGCAGGTGCACCCAGACGTCCCCCAGGCGCAGGCACTCCTCACAGCCCTCGGCTGATGGCTTCACCGGACGTATCTGGTCGACGTGTGTGCACAACAGGTCCTTCGTCATCGTCCCCGTCCCTCTCCTCACGCACTCGCTCCTGACCCGGCGCGCCCGCGGATCACGGCGCGTCCAGACCATAAATCGGGGATCTTGAAATGGTTCAGCGATCCGGCCGAGGTCAGGAAGTCCGGCGCGTACTTCCTGACCTCGCCGGGCGACTAGGTGAGGTGCCGTCACCACCTTGCCCGCTACCTCACGAAGTCGCATTCCCGCCCTTTGACGCAGGCCCCGGGCGCACGCAGTGTGGTGGACGCAAACGACAACAGGCCGCGCCTGGAGGAATCTGTGAGCAGAAAGATTCTGGTCATTGTCTCCGAACACGGTTACTGGTCCGAGGAACTGATCGGTCCCGTTTCGAAGTTCGACGAGCAGGGCTACGAGATCACATTCGCCACGCCGACCGGAAAGCGCGCGCACGCGCTTCCGCCGAGCCTCGACCCGAACTTCGTCGACCCTCCGCTCGGCCGTTCGGTCACCTCGGAGGAGAACGCCCGGCTGGGCCGGGAGTTCGAGCAGTCGAGCCGGCTCGACTCGCCCCTCGACATCGAGGCGTGGGTGCCGGAGCGCCCCTACACCAGCGACGAGGGGTACCTGCGCAAGCTGGAGCAGTACCACCGGGACCTGGAGAAGCTCCAGGAGGACATCGCCGGCTACGACGCGATCCTGATCGTCGGCGGCAGCGGCCCCATCGTCGACCTCGCCAACAACGAGCGCGTCCACGCCCTGATCCTGGCGTTCAAGAACGCCGGGAAGGTCGTGGCCGCCGAGTGCTACGGCGTCGCCTGCCTGGCCTTCGCCCGCGACTGGGGCGACCGCAAGAGCATCATCTGGGGCAAGCACGTCACCGGCCACTGCAAGGAGTACGACTACAAGGACGGCACCGGATTCCTCGGCACCGACTTCAACATGGGCCCGCCGCCGTACCCGCTGGAGTACATCCTGCGCGACGCGACCGGCCCGCGCGGCGCCTACCACGGGAATTTCGGCCACCCGCTGTCGGTGATAGTCGACTATCCCTTCGTCACCGGCCGCTCCACCCCCGACTCGTATCTCACGGGGCAGAAGATCGTGGAAGTCCTGGAGAACGGTCTCACCCGCTACGGGTGGTAGGGAAAAGAGGGGGAGTCCGATGAATTCCGAAGCCACTCCCGGACGGGAAAGGCTGATCGAGCAGTTCAAGGCCGACGGCCTGACGGTGATGTTCGGAAATCCGGGAACGGTGGAACAGGGATTCCTCGACGCGGTCGACGCGGCGGCGGACTTCCAGTACGTCCTGGCCCTCCAGGAGACCGTGGCCGCCGGCATCGCCGACGGCTACGCCCGGGCCACCGGCGGTGCGGCCCTGCTCCAGCTGCACTCCGGTGTGGGGCTGGGCAACGGCATCGGCATGCTCTACCAGTCGCTGCGCGGCCACACCCCGCTGGTCGTGGTCGCCGGCGACGCCGGGGTGCGCTACGACGCCATGGACGCGCAGATGGCCTCCGACCTGGTGGCCATGGCCAAGCCCGTCACCAAGTACGCGACCCGGGTCACCGACCCCCGGTCCGTACTGCGCACCGTCCGGCGGGCCGTGAAGATCGCCCTCACCCCGCCCCGCGGCCCGGTGTTCGTGGCCCTGCCCATGGACGTGCTGGACGAGCTCAACTCCGAGCCCGTCCTGCCCGCCACCGTGCCGCTCACCGACGTGGCGCCCTCGCCGGCCTCGGTGGGCCGGGCGGCCGAGCTGCTCGCGGCCGCCGAACGCCCGGTGGTCCTCGTCGGGGACGGGGTCTCGCTCTCCGGGGCGCAGGCCGAACTCGCCGCCGTCGCCGAGCTGCTGGGCGCCGACGTGTACGAGGTCGACTCCTCCGAGGTGAACATCGCGGCCTCGCACCCGCTGCGCCGCGGCCAGACCGGGCACATGTTCGGCCCGCACAGCAAGGAGCTGGTCGGCGGGGCGGACGGGGTGCTGATCGTCGGCACCTACGTCTTCCCCGAGGTGTTCCCCGAACTGGAGAACCCCTTCCGGCCGGGCGCCAAGATCGTGCACATCGACCTGAACGCCTACGAGATCGCCAAGAACCACCCCGTGGACCTCGGGCTCGCCGCCGACCCGCGCCAGGCGCTGCGCGCGCTGGCCGGCGTACTGGAACAGCGGCTGACCCCGGCCCGGCGGGCGGCGGCGGCCGCGCGGATCGACGAACGGACCCGGGAGCGGGCCCGTGCCGCCCGGCAGGCGTCCCCGGACGACGACACGCCGATGGGCGTCTTCCTGCGGACCTTGGCCGAACGCACCCGCGGGGACCTGATCGTCTTCGACGAGGCGCTCACCACCTCCCCGCTGGTCACCCGCCACCTCCCGCCCGAGCGGCCGGGCGACTACCACCTCACCCGGGGCGGGTCGCTGGGCGTGGGCTTCCCGGGGGCGGTCGGCGCCAAGCTGGCCCGCCCGGACCGGCTCGTCGTCGGCTTCGCGGGCGACGGCGGGTCCATGTACACGTACCAGGCGCTGTGGACGGCGGTCCGGCACGGGATCGACGCCAAGTTCGTGGTCTGCAACAACCGCAAGTACCGGCTGCTCGACGACAACATCGCCCAGTACTGGCGGGAACGGGACATCGCCGAGCACCCCTTCCCGGGCTCCTTCGACCTCTCCCGCCCCGAGATCGACTTCGCGGGCCTGGCCCGGGCGCTGGGCGCCGGCGGGACGCGGGTGGAGAAGCCGGACGAGGCGGCGGCCGCCGTGGACCGGATGCTGGCCCACCCCGGCCCGTTCCTCGTCGACGTCCAGATCTGAACCGACCGGACCCCACCGAACAGGAGGAGACCGCATGCCCGCCGAGCGGCTGACCGAGGACGCGATCCGCACCTTCGCCGAGAACTGGTACGTGGCCCTGGACCGCCACCTCCCGCTGGACCAGGTCCTCGCGCTCATCACCGAGGACCTGGAGTTCAAGGTCCCCGAGGACACCTTCCTCGGACACCAGGGCTTCGGCCGCTGGTACGACGCCGTCACGAACCGGTTCTTCGACGAGGTGCACACGGTCACCAAGGTGGAGCCGGTCATCGAGGGCGACCGGGCGATCGTCCGGGTCCTCGTCAACTGGCAGGCGAAGATCTGGGACCCGCCGGCCGCCCGCAGCCAGTGGCTCGGCTTCGACGCCGACCAGACCTGGACGGTGGTGGCGGGCGAGGACGGACCGCTGATCAAGCAGTACACCGTCAACGAGCTGGCGCCGATGCCCGGTTCGGGCTCGCTCTGAGAGGGCGGCGGCGATGACCGAAGTGACCCGCGAGCGGGTCGAGGCCGCCTACCGCGCCCTCGGCTCCGGAGACCGCGCGCGCATCCTGGAGTACTACTCCGAGGACCTGCGCTGGCTGGTGCCCGGCAACCACCCGCTGGCCGGCTGGTACGAGAGCCTGGACGCCTTCCTGGAGCTGATGGGCCAGACCCACAAGCTCACCGGCGGCACCTTCCGCATGGAGCTGGAGGCCGTCCTGGTCGGGCCGGACTGCAGCGCCGACGTCTGCCGCAACACCGCCCTGCGCGACGGCGCCGACCCGGCCGCCGCCTCCCCGTACGAGCGGATGGACTACCCGGTCTTCCACTTCATGCGGTGGCGGGACGGGCGGATCGTCGAGGGCCGCGACGGGCTCTTCGGCGACACGGCCAGTGCCTTCAGCCAGTTCTGGGCGCCCTTCGCGCCGGACGGAACCCGCAGGGACCGATAGGGGGATGAGAGACGCGATGGACGCCCGAGAGAGCACGACCGAAGTCCTTCGGAAATATTACGAGTACGCCAACGCCGGGGACTGGGACCGCTGGTGCGACCTGTTCGCCGACGACCAGGTCATGGACGAGCAGCTCGCCGGACACATCGAGGGCCTGGAGACCCTGCGCTCGATGATGAAGGGCATGGGGACCATGTACCGGGCCTTCCGCAACGAGCCGGTGCACTTCCTCGTCGACGCGGAGAAGGCCGCGGCCGTCTCCCACCTCACCGCCGTCAGCGCCTCCGGCCAGGCCATCGAGGCCGAGGTCATGAACTTCTTCCGGATCGTGGACGGCCGGATCGCCTACATGGCGAACTACCACGACACCGTCCCCTTCCAGGTGCTGAGCCAGGACTGAGGGGACCGGACCGTGGCCACAGAGCAGTACGACTACGTGATCGTCGGCTCCGGCACCGCCGGCAGCGTCCTCGCCCACCGCCTCTCCGCCGACCCGGACGTCTCCGTCCTGGTCCTGGAGGCTGGCGGCGACCGCATCCCGCCCGAGGTGGACGACCCGTCCTCCTGGTACAAGCTGCTCGGCGGGCCCGTCGACTGGGGCTACACCAGCGTCCCGCAGCCGGGCCTGGGCGGGCGCCGTACGTACGAACCGCGCGGCAAGGCCCCCGGCGGCAGCAGCAACCTCTACATCATGATGCACATCCGGGGCCACGCCTCGGACTTCGACAACTGGGCCTACCAGGGCGCGGCGGGCTGGGCCTACGAGGACGTGCTGCCGTACTTCGCCCTCCTGGAGGACCAGGAGGACGTCACCGCCCCCACCACCGGCACCGGCGGACCCCAGCGCGTCACGAACGCCGGGCGGCACGGCCCCAACCCGGTCTCCCGCGCCTTCATCGACGCCGCCGTCGAGCTCGGCCACCGCGAGATCGCCGACTTCAACACCGACGGCCCCCGCGGCGGCCTCTTCGGCACCGGCTGGCACCACATCGACGTGGCCGACGGCCGCCGCCAGGGCGCCCTCGCCGCCTACCTGGAGCCCGCCCTCGCCCGCCCCAACCTGACCCTGCGCACCGGCGCCCAGTCCACCCGGCTGCTCTTCGACGGGGACACCTGCACCGGCGTCGAGTACGTGCAGCTCCGGCCCCCGGCCGAGGTCCCCGGCCGGACCGTCCGCGACGGCCACAGCACCGCGGCGGCCCCCGGGGCGCACACCGTACGGGCCCGGCGCGAGGTGATCGTGGCCGCCGGGGCGATCGAGTCCCCGAAGCTGCTGCTGCTCTCCGGCATCGGCCACCCCGAGCGGCTGCGCGAGCACGGCATCGAGGTCACCGCGGCCCTGCCCGGGGTCGGCGAGAACTTCCACAACCACGTCCTGACCGGACTCATGGCCGAGGTCACCCAGGAGCTCCCGGCGCCGGCGCAGAACCTGTCGGAGAGCGCGCTGTTCCTGTCCTCCCGGCCCGGACTGCCCGCCCCGGACCTCCAGATCGCCTTCGTCCACGTCCCCTTCGACGTGATCGTCGGCCAGGACCACCCGAACACGGTGTCCATCCTCCCCGGCGTCGTCCGCCCGGTCTCCCGCGGCTGGATCCGGCTCGCGAGCGCCGACCCGCTCGCCCACCCGCTGATCCACCCGAACTACCTGGGCGACCGCTGGGACCTGGAACGCATGGTGCAGGGCGTCAAGCTGGCCCGGGAGATCTTCGCCACCTCCGCCTTCTCGCCCTGGTACAAGCAGGAGCTCCAGCCAGGGGCCGGCGCCGTCACCGACGAGGAGCTGCGGACCTTCGTACGGCAGAAGGCGGAGAGCTACCACCACCAGGCGGGCTCCTGCCGCATGGGCGTCGACGACCTCTCCGTCGTCGACCCCGAGCTGCGGGTGCACGGTGTGCGGAACCTGCGCGTCGTCGACGCCAGTGTGATGCCGGCCGTCCCGTCGGGCAACTGCCACACCGCCATCGCGATGATCGCCGAGCGCGCGGCGGACTTCCTCACCGGCCGGAACAGGGGGGCCCGACGTGCCTGACGTCGTACTGCGCGAGGGCGCGCTCAGCGGGACGCGGATCGCGGTCCTGGTCGAGAGCGACTTCTACGAGCCGGAGATCTTCTACTACCAGCGCCGGTTCGCCGAGGAGGGTGCCCGGGTCGACTTCCTGACCCGGCTGTGGGGCAACGACTCCATCACCTTCTCCGGCCACGAGTACCGGGCGCCGTTCACCGCCGACATGTCCCTGGAGGGGATCGGCGACGAGGAGCTGCGCCGGTACGCGGCGGTGATCGTGCCCTCGGGCATGGTGGCCGACCGGCTGCGCTACACCGAGGACGTGGACGTGCTGGCGCCCGCCACCGAGTTCCTGCGCCGGGCCTTCGAGGAGCCGACCGTCCTCAAGGGGATCATCTGCCACGGCATGTGGCTGGCCTCGTCCATCCCGGACAAGGTGCGCGGCCGCAAGGTGGTCTGCCACAACAACCTCATCGGGGACGTCCGCAACATGGGCGCCGAGTACGTCAACGAGGACGTGGTGGTCGACGGGGACCTGGTCACCGGCCGCACCGGCGCCCACCACCACCTCTTCGCCCGCCGGATCATCGAACTCCTCGCGGCGTCCCGGGGCCGGGGGAGCGTCTGATGGGGCCCATGGTCTGGTCGCACGTGGGCCTCAACTGCGCCGACCAGAAGAGCACCGAGGAGTTCTACACCCGCTACTTCGGCTTCACCCGGGCCCGGGTGGTCGACCTCGGGGAGGCCCGGATCGTGTTCCTGCGCAAGGGGGACGCGTACCTGGAGCTCTTCGAGGCGGCGGCCGAGCCGGCCCGTACGGCGAACGACGACGGCCCGCCCGCGCCGGGCCGGATACGCCACCTGGCCTTCCAGACCGACAGCGTCGACGCGTTCCTCGCGGAACTGGGCGACGCCGCCGACGTGACCCTGGGGCCGCTGGACTTCGACGACTTCATCTGCGGCTGGCGGACCGTGTGGGTCCGCGATCCCGACGGGGTGATCGTCGAGGTCAGTCAGGGATTCGAGGACGACCGCTCACACGACAAGGACGGTGCATGACATGGCGGGCTCGTTGGGCTTCTCCTTCTCCGACACGATCGCGGGCTACGTCGTCCGCTTCGACTCCGCGTCGCGGCTGCTGCGGCTGAAGACCGCGGACGACCGGGAGTTCGACGTCTCGCTCGCCTCGGGTCCCAGCGCCGAGCTGGTGCGCAACCTGGACGAGCCGTACATCGACGCCTCGGGACACATCGACGAGATGCTCTCGGCCGGCCGGTTCCTCTTCGCCTACGGGGTCCACTACCCCGAGCAGGGCGGGCGCTTCGACGCCAAGCGGCTGGTGTTCCTGGGCCGCAGCGCCGAGGACTACCGCTTCGAGGAGGCCGGCTGGTGGGTGAGGCAGATCGAGTCCCTGGCCGACTTCTACAAGCGGGCGCAGTTCGGCGACGGGCCGGTGGACTTCACCCGGTACCGCACCGAGATCCGGCTCGGCGGCGACAAGACCGCCAGCCACGTCCAGGAGACCGACACCATCTCCCGCCTGGTCTACGGCATGGCCTCGGCCTACCTGCTGACCGGCAAGGACGAGTACCTCGAGGTCGCCGAGCGCGGCACGGAGTACCTGCGCAAGCACATGCGGGTCGTGGACACCGAGGAAGACGTCGTCTACTGGTACCACGGCATCAGCGTCGACGGGGACAGCGAGCGCAAGCTGTTCACCTCGGAGTTCTCCGACGACTACGACGCGATCCCGATGTACGAGCAGATCTACGCCCTGGCCGGCCCCATCCAGACCTACCGGGTCACCGGCGACGTCCGGATCAAGAACGACGCCGACGCCACCATCCGCCTGTTCGACAAGTTCTTCCTCGACCCGGAGCAGGGCGGGTACTTCTCGCACATCGACCCGATCCTCTTCAGCCCCGACCACGAGTCCCTCGGCGAGAACGCCGAGCGCAAGAACTGGAACTCGGTCGGCGACCACGCGCCCGCGTACCTGATCAACCTGTACCTGGCGACCGGCGAGCAGAAGTACGCCGATTTCCTGGAGTACACCTTCGACACCATCGCGGACAAGTTCCCGGACTACAAGAACAGCCCGTTCGTCCAGGAGCGCTTCTTCCGCGACTGGTCGCACGACACCGCGCACAGCTGGCAGCAGAACCGCGCGGTCGTCGGGCACAACCTCAAGATCGCCTGGAACCTGATGCGGATGAACTCGCTGAAGGCCAAGCCCGCCTACGAGGAACTCGCCCGCAAGATCGGCGAGATCATGCCGGCCGTCGGCAGCGACCGCCAGCGCGGCGGCTGGTACGACGTCGTGGAGCGGGTGAAGGAGGGGGACCAGGAGGCGTACCGATTCGCCTGGCACGACCGCAAGGCCTGGTGGCAGCAGGAGCAGGCGATCCTCGCCTACCTCATCCTGAACGGCACCGTCGGCGGTGACGCGACCCTGCGCGAGGCCCGCCAGGCGCAGGCCTTCTACAACACCTTCTTCCTCGACCACGACGAGGGAGCCGTGTACTTCAACGTGCTCGCCAGCGGCACGCCGTACCTGCTCGGCACCGAGCGGCTCAAGGGCAGCCACTCGATGTCCATGTACCACTCGGCGGAGCTGTGCTACCTCGCCGCCGTTTACAACAACCTGCTCATCAACGGCCGGGAGATGGACTTCCACTTCCAGCCCGACCCGACCGACCTGCCCGGCCGGACGCTGCGCGTCTCGCCCGACCTGCTGCCCGCGGGCTCGGTGCGGATCGCGTCCGTGGAGATCGACGAGAAGCCGTACGAGGAGTTCGACGCCGACGAGCTGACCGTCCACCTCCCCGACGTCCAGGGGCGGATCAAGGTCAAGGTCCGGCTCCGGCCGGTGACCCAGAAGTAGTGCCCAACGGGGGGCGCCCCAACCAGAGGGGAAGCACGACATGAGTCTGAACGTGAAGGAACGCCGCAACAAGACGGGCACCGTCCTCGTCGCCACCGGCGAGATCAACAGCGAGACCTCCGGCACCCTGCTGGAGACCCTGCTGCCGCTCGTCCGCGAGGACCGGCCGCTGCGCATCGACCTGACCGCCGTCACCTACGTCTCCAGCGCCGGCCTGCGCACCCTGCTGGTCGTCTACCGCGAGGCCCAGCACGCCGGCGTCGCCGTCACCCTGTACGGGGTGAGCGAGGAGGTCCGGTTCGTCATGTCGGCCACCGGCTTCCTCGACTTCTTCGAGGCCGGCGAGGCCGCGGCCGCCGCCGGCCGGGCCAAGGCCGCGCGATGAGCGAGGCCCGCTCCGAACGAGTGCTGCGCGTGGACGCGTACCCGACCCACGAGGTGGGCGGGTACCGCGTCCGCGCGGGCAAGCCGTTCCCCTTCGGGGCCAACGTGGTCCCCGGCGGGGTCAGCTTCTCCGTCTTCTCCGACCAGGCCACCTCCATGACCCTGGTCATCTACAAGCGCGGAGAGCCCGAGCCGATGGCCGAGCTGCAGTTCCCCGAGGAATTCCGCACCGGCAGCGTCTTCTCCATGACGGTCTTCGGCCTCGACCACGAGAACATCGAGTACGGCTACCGGGCCGACGGTCCCTACGACCCGGCCAGCGGCCACCGCTTCGACGCCCGCCAGGTCCTCTCCGACCCCTACGCCCGGCTGATCGCCGGCCGTGACGTGTGGGGCGTGGAGCCGGACCGCAGCCGCGGCTACCAGTACCGCTCGCGGGTCTGCCTCCAGGACTTCGACTGGGGCGACGACACCCCGCTGGGGATCCCCGCCGAGGACCTCGTCGTGTACGAGGCCCATGTGCGCGGCTTCACCCGGCACCCCTCCTCGCAGGTCACCGCCCCGGGCACCTTCGCGGGGCTGCGGGAGAAGATCCCGTACCTGAAGGAGCTCGGGATCAACTGCATCGAACTGCTCCCCGTCTTCGAGTTCGACGAGAGCGACAACCCGCGGAGCAACCCGGAGACCGGCGAGAAGCTCTACGACTACTGGGGCTACAACACCGTCTCCTTCTTCGCGCCCAAGGCCGGCTACGCGGCCACCGGACGCTACGGGATGCAGGGCGACGAGTTCCGCACCCTGATCAAGGACCTGCACGCGGCCGGCATCGAGGTCATCCTCGACGTCGTCTTCAACCACACTGCCGAGGGCAACGAGCAGGGCCCGACCATCTCCTTCAAGGGCCTCGACAACGCCACGTACTACATGCTCACGCCCGAGGGGTACTACTTCAACTTCAGCGGCACCGGCAACACGGTCAACTGCAACCACCCCGTGGTGCGCAACTACGTGCTCGACTGTCTGCGCCACTGGGTCGCCGACTACCACGTCGACGGCTTCCGCTTCGACCTCGCGGCCATCCTCGGCCGGGACCTGGACGGCACCCCGCTGCCCAACCCGCCGCTGCTGGAGATGCTCGCCTTCGACCCGGTCCTGCGGCACACCAAGCTCATCGCCGAGGCCTGGGACGCCGGCGGCCTCTACGAGGTCGGCAACTTCCCGGCCTACGGCCGCTGGGCCGAGTGGAACGGCAAGTACCGCGACACCGTGCGCCGCTTCCTCAAGGGCGACCCCGGGGTCACCGGAGAGCTGGCCACCCGCATCGCGGGCTCGCCCGACCTCTACTCCGGCCGCGGGACCAGTGCCTCCGTCAACTTCCTGACGGCCCACGACGGTTTCACCCTGGCCGACCTGGTCTCGTACAACGACAAGCACAACGAGGCCAACGGCGAGGGCAACAACGACGGGGCCAACGACAACAACAGCTGGAACTGTGGGGCCGAGGGACCCACCGACGACCCCGAGGTCAACACCCTGCGGCTGCGCCAGATGAAGAACGCCATCGCCATCCTGCTCACCAGCCAGGGCATCCCGATGCTCCTGTCCGGCGACGAGGTGGCCCGCACCCAGCAGGGCAACAACAACACCTACTGCCAGGACAACGAGCTGTCCTGGTTCGACTGGGACCAGGTCGACGACAACGCCGAACTGCTCCGGTTCACCCGCGAGATGATCGCCTTCCGGGGCCGCCACCGCGAGCTGCGCTCCACCACCCACCCCACCGGCCGGCTCCGCGACAGCCTCGGGCTGCCGGACATCAGCTGGCACGGGGAGCGGGCCTGGCAGCCCGACTGGTCGCCGGAGAGCCGCCTGATCGCGGTGGCCCGCTGCGGCACCGTCGACGAGGACGTGGTGTACGTCGCCATGAACTCCCACTGGGAGGCGCACGACCTGGAACTGCCCGCCCTGCCCCACGGCCGCAGCTGGCACCTGTTCGCCGACACCGGCGCCGAGGCCCCGCACGACATCCGCACCCCGGGCACGGAGCAGGAGCTCGACAACGCCGGCAAGTACCTGATCGGCCCGCGTTCGGTCGTGATCCTGGTCGGCCGCGCCAACGACCCCGAGTGACCGAAGGAGACCTGACATGCCGCTTTCCGTGTCCCTGAGCATCGAGGGCGACACCACCGTGATCGAACTGACGGGCGAGCTGGACGCCAAGACCGCGCCGGAGTTCCACCAGACCATCGAGAAGGCCGCCGGCCACGGCACCAGCACCGTCGAGATCCGGATGGCGGGCGTCGGCTACATGGCCAGCGCCGGGCTGCGCTCCCTGGTCTTCGCCCAGCAGAAGGTCGCCGACCACGTCACCATCAAGGTGGTCGGCGCCATCGAGCCGGTCTCGCGGACCATCCGCACGGCCGGTCTCGACCGCAGCATCGTGATCTCCGATGACTGAGTCACCGACGACCGAGCAGGGCGCCCGGGCCGGTGAGTGACGTGGTCGAACTGGCGAGGAAGCCCGCCGTACTGGAGGTGCCCGCCACCGTGGGGGCACTGGGCGAGATCGCCGCGTTCGTCCTGCGGCTGGCCGCCCGGGCCCGCCTCGGCACCGGGGCGACCTACCGGATCCGGCTGGCCGTGGACGAACTGGCCACGAACATCGTGATGCACGGGTACCGGGGCGGCGAGGGACGGATCACCGTCCTCGGCCGCTCCGGTCCCGACGGGGTGCGGATCGTCATCGAGGACACCGCCCCCGCGTTCGACCCCGTCGCAGGCCGCCTGCCCCCCGCCCCCGGGATCCCCCCGGAACGGCGGCGGGTCGGCGGCCTCGGCATCCACCTGGCCCTGACCAGCGTGGATTCGTACACCTATGCCCGCAGGGACGGTCGCAACATCAGCACGCTGACCGTCAAGGCTGAGGGGACGGACGCATGCCCTCCACAACCGTGATCATCCTGGACGTGCACCCGCTGCCGCCGGCCGATCTGCTCGAAGCGCTCCGGCTGATGGATGCGGAACTCGTCACCCCCAGCCTGCCGCAGCTGCTGCGCGAGCGCCTGGACGCACTGCCCGCCGGGGACGTGCTGCTCGTCCCCGCCGAAGCCGACGGGGACACCGTGCGCACCGTCGTGCGCCGGCTGCGCCGCTGGGCCGGCGCGCCGATCGTGGTCGCCTGGACCGTGGGGGACTTCACCGCCCTGGAGCGGCACGTCCGCCTCGGCCACGACTACCTCGTCCCGCCCTTCCTGCCCGCCCTGGTCGCGGCCCGGCTGCACAGCTGCACCGAACGGGCCGGACTCGGCCGCACCGTGCAGGAGGCCGACGCCCGCGCCGAACTCATGGGCTACGAGAAGGAACTGGAGATCGGCCGGGAGATCCAGGCCGGCTTCCTGCCCGAATCGCTGCCCGTGCCCGCCGGCTGGGAGATCGACGTGCGCTTCCGGCCGGCCCGGCAGGTCGCCGGGGACTTCTACGACGTCTTCGAGATCTCCCGGGGCCGCAGACTGGCCCTCGTGGTCGCCGACGTCTGCGACAAGGGAGTGGGCGCCGCCCTCTTCATGGCGCTCATCCGCTCCCTGCTGCGCCACACCGCCGAGAACAGCGGACTCCAGCACCTGATGGCCGCGGGCCGCACCGGCGGCAGCCGGCGCACCCCGGTGGTCGGCGCGACCCCGCTGCTCAACGCGGTCACCGCCACCAACGGCTACCTCACCCGCAACCACCTCCGGCAGGGCTACTTCGCCACCCTCTTCTTCGGCGTCCTGGACCCCCACACCGGCAGCCTCGTCTACATCAACGGCGGCCACAACCCGCCGCTGCTGCTCTCGGGCGACGGCTCCGGCACCCGGGCCCTGGAGGTCACGGGACCGGCGGTCGGGGTCCTGCCCGACTGCGTCTACACGCTCGGCTACGCCCAGCTCGACCCGGGCGACACCCTTTTCGTGTTCACCGACGGAGTGCCCGAGGCCCGCTGCCCCGAAGGCTACTTCCTCGGTGACGATCGGATGCTCGAACTGCTCGCCGGCCCCCCGGCGAGCGGCCGGGACGTGGTCGACCTGATGGACCGGGCGGTGCGCGAGCACACCGGCACCGCCGAACAGCACGACGACGTCACCATGCTGGCCCTGCACCGGCCACGTGCGGCGCGGGGGCCGCATGCGGACGGGACCGGCTACCGGGTGGTGGCGTGATGACCCGGACCATCGTGGTGCACTCGCACCGCGGGGGCACCGGGAAGTCCTCGGTGCTCGCCAACCTCGCCCTGCTACTGGCCGCGGCCGGCCGGCGGGTCGGGGTCGTCGACACCGACCTCCAGTCACCCACCCTGGACCTGCTGTTCGGGCTCGCCCCGGGCAGCGGCTCGCTCGCCGACTACCTGCTCGGCCGCTGCGAGATCGAGGCCGCCGCCCGGCGGACCTCGGTGCCCGGGCTGTACGTCGTACCGGCCCGGACCGGGACTGCGGCCCTGCGCGAGCTGATGGCCACCGGGTACGACGTCGGACTGCTCCCGGAGGGCTTCGAGCGGCTGGCGCGCAGCCATGCGCTGGACGTCCTGCTGCTCGACACGCACGCCGGGCTCAACAACGAGTCGGTGACCGCCATGGGCAGCGCCGACATCGTGCTGATCATGACGAGGGCGGACCGCATCGACCTCTCCGGGGTCGAGGAGACCATCGCCCTCGCCGGGCGGCTGGCCTGCCGGCGCGCCCTCGTCCTCAGCATGGCGCCCGAGGGCGTCGACCACGAAACCGTCCGCCGGCGCGCCGAGGAGGTATACGGCACCCCCCTGGCCGGAATCCTCCCGTACGTACCGGAAATGGCGGCCCTCTACGGTGAACGCATATTCGCCGAGGCGTTCCCCGACCACCCCCTGGTCGGTGAATTCCGTTCGATCCTCACGGCGTTGGACGCACGTGACGAAGTATCGCGGGCCTGACGTCACCCCCTTACGCGCCTCCAGAGGGGCGTGTTGAATCGGCAGCGAATCCAGAACAAGGAGAGAATCATGAGGATTCTCGTCGTCTTGACGGCAAAGGCCACCCTCCACCTCCTGGACGGGGAGCAGCACCCCTCGGGCTTCTGGGCCGAGGAATTCGTCGTTCCCTTCACCCTCTTCCAGGCCGCCGGCCACACCGTCGACGTGGCGACGATCGGGGGCGTCACCCCCACGGTCGACCAGACCAGCATCGACCCCGTGAACCTGCAGTACGTGCGCCCCGCAGGCTCCCCCGACGAGGACACCGCCAAAGCGGCCGAGTACGTCCGCGTGATCGAGCGGACCCCCCAGCTCCGGCACCCCCTCGCCATCGAGTCCCTCGGCGAGAAGGACATCGCCGGATACGACGCCCTCTACATCAGCGGCGGCCACGGGGCCATCGGCGACCTGCCGAAGTCCGACGAACTGGCGCAGGTACTGCGCTGGGCCATCGCCCAGGACAAACCCCTCGCCACCGTCTGCCATGGCCACACCGCCCTCCTCTCGCTGCGCGACGGCGAGGGCCGCTGGCCGTTCGAGGGATACCGGATGACCGCGTTCTCCCACGAGGAGGAACTGGTCACCAACATGGCCGGCCGGCTCCCGCTGATCCTGGAGGCCGAGCTCACCAGACTCGGCGCCCGCTACGAGAAGGCCGACGTGATCTGGGACTCGCACGTCGTCGTCGACCGCAAGCTCACCACCGGCCAGAACCCCTACTCCTCCAAGGCCCTCGCCGAGACGTTCCTGCGGCAGCTCGAAGAGGCCTAGCCCCCGCGACACCGGAAGGTGCAGCCATGACCAAGCGCGAGCTCAGCGGCCACCCGCTGGCCCACCCCGGCAAGCTGTTCATCGGCGGCCAGTGGGTCCCGGCCCGTGACGGCCGTACGGAACCGGACATCAGCCCGATCGACGGACAGGAGATCGTGCCGGTGGCCCAAGCCGCCGCGACCGACGCGGACGCCGCCGTCGAGGCCGCCCGCACGGCGTACGAGGAGGGTCCGTGGAGCCGGCTGTCCGCCCAGGAGCGCGCACTGCGGCTGAACCGCGTCGGTGAGCTGATCGAACGGGACCTGGAGGAGATCGCCCTTCTGGAGACGGTGGACATGGGCAAGCCGTTCGCCTTCTCCAGCACCGTCGACGCCCCCATGGCCGCCCAGCTCATGCACTACTACGCGGGTGCGGTCACCCGCGTCGACGGCTCCTCCAGGGCCCCGGCCGGCGGGCAGCTCGCCTACACGCTGCGCGAACCGCTGGGCGTGGTCTGCGCCATCACCCCCTTCAACTTCCCGCTGCTGCTGTCGATGACCAAGATCGCCCCGGCCCTCGCGGCCGGGAACACGGTCGTCCACAAGCCCTCCCCGGCCACCCCGCTCACCGCCCTGAAGATCGCCGAGCTGTTCCAGGAGGCGGAGATCCCCGACGGCGTGCTGAACGTCGTCACCGGACCCGGGGTGGAGCTGGGAGAGACCCTCACCGGCCACCCCGGCATCGACAAGATCGCCTTCACCGGCTCCACCGCCGTCGGACAGTCGATCATCCGCAAGTCGGCCGGCACCCTGAAGAAGGTGACGATGGAACTCGGCGGCAAGTCCGCCAACATCGTCTTCGCCGACGCCGACCTCGACGCCGCCGAGGAACTCGCCTTCTTCGGCATCTACTACAACAAGGGCGAGATCTGCACGGCCGGCTCCCGGCTGCTGCTCCAGCGCCCCATCCACGACGAGCTGGTCGAACGCCTGGTCCGCCGGGCCGCCGCCCTCAAGCCCGGCGACCCGCGCGACCCGGAGACCCTCTTCGGGCCGCTGGCCCACCGGGCCCAGTTCGACAAGGTCAGTTCCTACATCGAGGTGGGCGAGAAGGAAGGCGCGCTGCTGCGCACCGGCGGCACCGGCTGGACCCCCGAGGGCGCCTCCAGCCAGGGCCTGTACTTCCTGCCCACCGTCTTCACCGGCGTCGACAACGGGATGAGGATCGCCCAGGAGGAGATCTTCGGCCCCGTCCTGTCGGTCATCCCCTTCGACACGGAGGAGGACGCCGTGCGCATCGCCAACGACAGCGCGTACGGCCTCGCCGCCGGGGTCCACACCAAGGACCTGCGCCGGGCCCACCGGGTCGCCTCGCAGATCAAGGCCGGCACGGTCTGGGTCAACTGCTACAACCAGTACGACCCCTCCGTCCCCTACGGCGGCTACAAGGCCTCCGGCTACGGCCGCGAGTGCGGCCCGGAGTCCCTGGAGAGCTACACCCAGACCAAATCGGTCTGGATCGGCATGGACTGAACGGACCGACGTCCGGCACGGCCGGACCGAGCGATCGAGGAGCCTCAATGCGGACAGGCGTCATCGGCACCGGGCGGATCGGCTCGACCCTCGCGAGGATCCTGGTGGCGGCAGGCCACGAGGTGGTCCTCGCCAACGCCACCGGGCCGGATTCCCTCGCCCCCCTGCTCGCCGAACTGGGGCCCGCCGCCACCGCGGCGCGCCCCGTCGAGGCGGCGGGCCGGGCCGACCTCCTGGTGCTGATGGTGCCCTTCGCCGGCGTGCGGGGGCTGCTGCCCCCGCACGTCGTGCAGGACAAGGTGCTGGTGGACTCCACCAACGCCTTCAGCGGCCCGGGCACCCCCGCCGACCTGGGCGGACGCGGCTCCAGCGAGCTCGTCGCCGAGTGGTACCCGGGAGCCCGGGTCGTGAAATCCCTGAACACCATGCATTTCGAAACCCTCGCCGTCGCCGGGAAAGCCGGAGGTGAGCGCCTTGCGCATTACACGGCGGGCGACGAACCGAAGGCGAAGGAAATCGTCGCGGGAATCATCACCGATCTCGGATTCGCCGCGGTCGACACCGGACCGCTGCATTCCGGAGGAATTCTCCAGCAGCCCGGCGGCCCCCTCTTCAACCGGTCGCTCACGGAAGCGCAGGCGCTCGCATGGATCTGACACCCGCCCCCACCCTGACCCTCCACGTGAACGGAAGACCCGAGGAGTTCGCGGCGCGGCCGAGCGAACTCCTCGTGGAACGGCTCCGCGACGGACTCGGACTGACCGGCACCAAGGTCGGCTGCGACACCGGCCAGTGCGGGACCTGCGTGGTCCGCCTGGACGGCAGGTCCGTCAAGAGCTGCCTGATCCTCACCGCCTCCGCCGCCGGCTCCGAGGTCACGACCATCGAGGGGGTGTCCGCCCGGGGCGGGGAGCTGACCGGCCTCCAGGAGGCCCTGCGCCAGGAGCACGGCACCCAGTGCGGGTTCTGCACCCCCGGCATGGTGATGGCCCTCGGCGAGCTCGTCGAGAACGCCGCCCCGGGAACGGCGCCCACCGAGCCCGAGATCCGCGAGTGGCTCACCGGCAACCTCTGCCGCTGCACCGGCTACCACAGCGTGGTCCGCGGCGTGCAGCGCGCCTGCGCCGCGCCCGCCGGAGCCGACGGCTCCGCCGCACCCGCCGTGCCTTCGGCCGAGGGGCGGTGAGCGCGATGACCACCGTGACGGGGGAGAGCACCACCGGCGGCGGGGTCCTCGGCCGCCCGCTGGACAGCCGCGAGGACCCGCAGCTGCTGCGCGGCGAGGCCGTGTACGTGGCGGACATCGACCTGCCGGGCACCGCGCACATGGCCATCCTGGGCAGCCCGGTGGCCCACGCGAGGATCCTCTCCATCGAGACCAAGGCGGCCGAGCAGCTGCCCGGCGTCCTGAAGGTGGCCACCGCCGCCGACTTCACCGACGTCATGCCGCTGCCCTGCATCTGGATCCCCGGCGGGGTGGAGAGCCACTTCCCGCCCCACCCCTACGGACTGCCCGGCGCCCGCCCGGTGCTCACCGGCGACACCGTCCGCCACGTCGGCGACCCCATCGCCGTGGTCGTCGCCGAGACCCCGCGCCAGGCCGCCGCCGCCCTCGCCGCCATCAGCGTGGAGTACGAGCCGCTGCCCGTGGTCACCCGGGCCGACGAGGCCCTCGCCGAGGGCGCCCCGCAGCTGCACGAGGCCGTCCCCGGCAACCTCAACGCGTACTGGACCTGCGGTGACAAGGACCGCACCGACGCGGCCATCGCCCGCGCCGAGGTCACCGTGGAACTGGACCTCGTCAACCAGCGCACCATCAACAGCCCCATCGAACCGCGCGGGGCCGTCGGCGATTACAACGCCGCGACCGGCGAGTACA
Source organism: Streptomyces sp. NPDC029216 (assembly GCF_040648015.1). NCBI lineage: Bacteria > Bacillati > Actinomycetota > Actinomycetes > Kitasatosporales > Streptomycetaceae > Streptomyces > Streptomyces sp. NPDC029216. The sequence goes on from NZ_JBEZWL010000024.1 coordinate 25,024, forward strand.
CCCTCTACGCCTCCACGCAGGGCCCGCACAACCACCGCTTCCTGCTCTCCGCGCTGGTCCTCGGCATCCCCTTCAACAAGCTCAGGGTGATCGCCCCGACCGTCGGCGGCAGCTTCGGCACCAAGGGCTACCTCTACCCCGACATGGCGCTGGTCCTGCTGCTCTCCAAGGCGCTCGGCCGGCCCGTCAAATGGGTCGACACCCGCACCGGGCTGATGAACTCCACCGTCCAGGGCCGCGACCACCGCCAGCACGTCACCCTCGCCGGCACCCGCGACGGCCGCATCACCGCCGTGCGCTGCACCAGCTACGCCAACCTCGGTGCCTACCCCTCCACCATCGGCCCCGGTGTCGCCACCGCCCTGATGGGACGCTCCATCACCGGCATGTACGAGATCCCGGCCGCCTTCTGCGAGGTCTACGCCGCCTTCACCAACACGGTCTCCCTCGGCGCCCAGCGCGGCAGCGGGCGCGCCGAGGCCGCCTTCCTGATGGAACGCCTCGTCGACCGGTACGCCGCCGAGATCGGCATGGACCCGGCCGAGGTCCGCCGCATGAACCTGGTGCCGAAGGAGAAGTTCCCGTACGACAACGGGCTCGGCTGGACCTACGACTCCGGGAACTACGCGCCCAACTTCGACCGGGCCCTGGAGCTGGCCGGCTACGCGGACGTGCCCGCCCGCAAGGCGGCGGCCCGCGCCCGCGGCAAACGCCTCGGCGTCGGCATCGCCACCTACGTGGCCGTCTGCGGGGTCGGCCCCTCCACCCGGATGTCCAAGGAGGGCATGCTCGGCGGCACCTGGGAGAGCGCCAACATCCGTGTCCACCCCACCGGCGAGGTCACCGTCACCGTCGGCTCCGCCTCCACCGGCCAGAGCCACGGCACCGTCTTCGCGATGGTCGCCGCCGACGAGCTCGGCATCGACCCCGCGCAGGTCCAGGTGTACGAGGGGGACACGCTCAAGGCCCCGTACGGGCAGGGCACCTACGGCTCCCGCTCGTACAGCATGGCCGCCCCGGCCGTCGCCCTCACCGCCCGCAAGATCAAGGCCAAGCTGGTCAGGGCCGGGGCCGTCTTCCTGGACGTCCCCGAGGACCGCGTCGTCTACGAGAACGGCGGCGTCCACGAGGCCGGGAACCCGGACAACGCCAAGACCTTCGCCGAGCTGGCCATGGCCATGTGGTACGGCTGGGGACTGCCCCCGGAGATCGAGCCGGCCCTCGACGAGACCACCCACTTCGACCCGCCGGACTTCAACTACCCCTTCGGCACGCACGTGGCGGTCGTCGAGATCGACGAACTGACCGGCGAGACCGAGGTGGTGGACTACACCGCCGTCGACGACGCCGGGAACATCGGCAACCCGAAGATCGTCCACGGCCAGATCGAGGGAAGCATCGTGCACGGCCTGGGCCAGGCCCTCATGGAGGCCGCCGAGTACGACGAGAACGGCATCCTCCTCAGCTCCGACCTGACCCACTACGCCCTGCCCAGGGCCGCCGACGTGCCCTTCTTCACCCTCGACCGGACCGTCACGCCCTCGCCGCACAACCCGCTCGGCGCCAAGGGGGCCGGCGAGATCGCCACCGTGCCGCCCGCCGCCGCCGTCGTCAACGCGGTCGTCGACGCCCTCGCCGACCTGGGCGTCCGCCACATCGACATGCCGCTGACCCCCGAGAAGGTCTGGCGCGTACTGGAAGGAGGGTCCCGGTGATCCTCACCGAGTTCGACTACGTCCGGCCCGCCTCCCTCGACGAGGCCCTCGCCCTCCTCGCCGGCACCCCCGGAGCCCGGGTGCTGGCCGGCGGCCAGAGCCTGCTGCCCGGGCTGCGCACCGGCGCCGAGCGCGCCCGCCTGCTGGTCGACGTACGGCACCTCGCGCCGCTGCGCGGCGTCGACCGGGCGGCCGGGGAGCTGCGGATCGGGGCCCTGACCACCCTCGCCGAGCTCGCCGCGCACCCGCTGGTGCTCGCCGAGGCACCGGAACTGGCCGCGGCCGCCCGGGCCAACGGCGACCCCCAGGTCCGCAACCTCGGCACCGCCGGGGGCAACCTGGCCGCCGCCGGACGCCCGACCGACCTGCCCGTCGCCGCCATCGCGGCCGGCGCGCGGGCCGAGCTCGCCGGGCCGGGCGGAACCCGCACCGTGGCGGCGGAGGAGCTCGCCGCCTCCGGGGTGCCCGCCGGGGAGGTGCTCACCGCCCTGCTGGTGCCCGCCGCCGGACGGGCGGCCGCCTTCGAGAAGACCGCCGACCGGGCCACCCGGTACCCGCTGTGCGCCGCCGCCGTACGGATCACCCCCGACGGGCCGCGCATCGCGGTCACCGGAGCCACCCCCCGCGCCCTGCGCCTGCGCGGGGTCGAGGGCCGGCTGCGCGGGGGCCCGTACACCACCGGGGCGGTGCTCGCGGCCTTCCGCGCCGAGCCCAGGGAGCTGTTCGTCCCCGGGCGCGGTACCTCGGCCGAGTACCTCGGCCACCTCGCGGGCGTGCTCACCGCCCGCGCGCTGGCCAGGGCGGCGGCCCACAGCAGCGCCTGACTGACCGTCCGGGGCAGGGCGGGGGAGTGGAGTTGACGAGCGTGCCCGAACCGACCGAGACGAAGACCACGGGAGACACCCCGCACCCAGCCGGCCGCGCGGCGGGCACGCCGAGACCGTCCGGCTTCTGGGTGGTGGGCGCGGTCCTCGTCCTGCTGATGCTCTCCTCCTCCGTCCCCTCCGCCCTCTACGTGCTCTACCAGCAGCGCTGGGGCCTGTCCTCCGGCGTGGTCACGGTGGTCTTCGCCGTCTACGCCGTCACCGTGCTCACCGGACTGCTGCTGTTCGGGTCGCTCTCCGACACCCTGGGGCGGCGGCCCGTCCTCGGCGCCGGACTGGTCCTGGCCATCGTCTCCATGGGCCTGTTCGCCGGGGCCCGGGGGCTCGGCCTGCTGCTCGCCGCCCGCGCCGTACAGGGGCTGGCGGTGGGCCTCGCCACCGGGGCGATGAGCGCGGCCCTGCTGGAACTCAGCCCGCGCTCGCGGCCCGCCCTCGGGGCCCAGGTCAACAGCGCGGGACCGACCGTGGGCATCGGCCTCGGCGGGCTCGGCGCCGGACTGCTCGTCCAGTACGCGCCCGCCCCGACCGTCCTGAGCTACCTGCTGCTGGTCGGGGCCTTCGCGGTCACCCTGGTCGGGGTGGTCCGGATGGGCGAGAGCGCGCCCGGGGCCGGGGGCCGGCCACGGGTGGCCCCGCACCGGATCCGGGTACCGGCCGCCGTGCGGCGGCGGTTCGCCGTGCTGGTGCTCACGGTGGTGGCCGTCTGGACCGTCGGCGGCTTCTACCTCTCCCTCGGGCCCCACCTGGCCCTGTCCCTGCTCCACTCCACCAACTACCTGGCCGGCGGGGCCACCGTGGCCCTGCTCGCCGGCGCCGCCACCTGCGCCCAGCTGCTGCTGGGCCGCACCGAGCCGCTGCGCACCGCCGTCCTGGGGCTGCTCGGGCTGCTCGCCGGGCTCGCCCTGGTGCTGCTGTCCCTCGGCATGGGCTCGGCGCCCGTGTTCCTCGTCGCCACCGCCGTCCTCGGCTGCGGCTGGGGCGCCGCGTTCCTCGGCTCCTTCCGCGCGCTCAGCTCGCTCGCCGAGCCCGCCAACCGCGGCGAACTGACCGCCGCCGTCTACGTCTTCGCGTACCTCGCCATGAGCGTCCCGGCGGTCCTCGCCGGACTCCTGACCAACATCCACGGCCTGCAGCGCACGTCCGTCGGCTTCATGGCCGCCGTCGCCGCGGTGTGCGCGCTGGCCCTGTTCACGACCCTGCGGCTGGCGGCGCGCACCAGGGCCGAGGGGGGCACCCTGTGACCACAGTGACCACGAAAGAGCTGCGGACCGCCCTGCAGGGGCTGGAGATCTTCGCCGCGATCACCGAGGAGCAGCTGGACTGGCTGGTCTCGGTCTCCGAGCCGCGCGTCCTCGCCGACGGGGAGGTCCTCTTCCGCGACGGCGAGGAGGCCACCTGCTTCCACGTCCTGGTCTCCGGCGGGCTGGTCGTCACCAAGGTCGTCGACGGCCGCGAGGAGGTCCTGACCCGGCACTCCACCGAGGAGGAGAGCGCCGCCGCCGAGGAACACGACGGCAAGCCCTCCGCGGCGCACCGCTTCACCGGGGAGCTGCCGCTGCTGACGGACGGCTCCTACGTGGCGACCGCGTCCGCGAGCGGGCCGGCCACCACCGTCGTGGCCTACCCGAAGCCGGTGTTCTTCGAGATGCTGACCCGCTGCAACGGGGTGGCCGCCGTGCTGATCCCCGTACTGGCCTGGCGGATCAAGTCCTCCGAGGTCCAGGCCCGCAAACGGGCCACCGTCGAGGCCCTCGGCACCCTGGCCGCCGGGCTCGCGCACGAGCTGAACAACCCCGCCGCCGCCGTGGCCCGCGCCGCGCAGGAGCTGGTGCCCGCCCTGGAACGGCTCACCGCCACCGCGTACGGGTGGGGCGCGGCCGCCTCGGGCGCGGAGCGCGGCGTACTGGAGCGCCTGGCGGGGGAGCTGGACCGGCTACCGCCGCCCGAGACCTCCGACCCCCTGGCGCAGGCCGACGCCGAGGAGGAGATCGCCGACTGGGCGGAGGAGGCCGGCGCGGACCGGCCCGGGCTGCTCGGCTCCGGGGCCTCCGACCTCGGGCTGGAGCTGGGCTGGCTGCTGGAGCGGCTGGAGGGCATCGGCGAGGCCGCCCTGCCCTCCGCCCTCGACCACCTGGCGGCGCTGCTGGAGGCCCGTTCGCTGGCCGCCGAGCTGCGCGCGGCCGGCCCCCGCATCTCGCAACTGGTCGCGGCCACCCGGGACTACGCCAACCTCGACCGGGCCCCCGAGCAGCGGTTCGCGGTGACCGACGGCCTGGAGAACACCCTGGTCGTGCTCCGCTCCAAGCTCACCGGGATCACCATCGTCCGCGCCTACGCCCCGGACCTGCCCGACCTGACCGGCTACCCGGGGGAGCTCAACCAGGTGTGGACCAACCTGGTCGACAACGCCGCCGAGGCCATGGAGGGCGCGGGCACGCTGACTCTGCGGTGCCACGCCGAGGGCGTCTGCATGGTCGTGGAGATCACCGACACCGGGCGGGGCATCCCCGAGGACGTCCTGCCGCGCATCTTCGAGCCCTTCTACACGACCAAGGACGTGGGGAAGGGCACGGGCCTGGGGCTGCACCTCAGCTACCGGATCGTGACCCAGCGCCACCACGGGTCGATCACCGCCCGCTCCCGCCCCGGCGAGACCCGGATGCTCGTACGCCTGCCCCTCGCGGGCTGAGCCGCCGCCCCGCCGGGACCCGTCACCCGGGACCCGTCACCCCGAGAGCCGTCACCCACACCCACCGAAAGGAAGTCGAACATGGCCAAGTACGACATCTCCGCGCTGCACCCGGTCTTCGTCCGCCAGATGGACGCGCTGGCCGCCCTGGACATCGAGGCGGTGATGAAGAACTACACCGAGGACGCCGTGCTGGTCCGCTTCGAGGGTGCGTCGGTGGGCATCGAAGCCGTTCGCGAGACGTTCACCGGATACCTCACCCTGAAGCCGACGCTCGTCGAACTCCAGGAGTACATCGAGACCGAGGACACCATCTTCTACCGGGCGATCATGAACCTGAACGGCGCTCCGGAGCACGCGTTCGGGACACTCGTCGTCCGCGATGGCCGGATCTGGCGCCAGACGGCCGGCTTCGGCAGCTGACGGCCCTTTCGTGGGTAGCGTGAGCGGGGAGGGCGGAGGCAGCGCCCTCCTCGCTCGTGCGAGGGATCGGTGAAGGGGAGCCCATGGAGCAGGAAACCAACCGGGTGGAGGCGTTCAGTGATGGCGTATTCGCCATCGTGATCACCATTCTGGTGCTGGAGTTAAAGGTTCCGGAAGAACAGGGATCGGCCCTGTGGCACGGACTCTGGGAACAATGGCCGCACTACGCCGCGTACCTGGTGAGTTTCCTCATCATCGGCGTGATGTGGGTGAACCACCACACGATCTTCAGTCACCTCAAGCGGGTCGACAGGCCCCTGTTGTTCCTGAATCTCCTGGTGCTCATGGTGGTTTCCGTGATTCCCTACACCACCAACGTCCTCGCCGAACACCTCACGGACGGGGATTCGGCCAACGTCGCGGCGATCCTCTACAGCTCGTGGACCGTCGTGTACGCTCTCGCCTTCCTGGCCTTCTGGTGGTACGTGACCAAGGTGGGCCACCTCTTCCACGAAGCGGTGGACAAGGAAGGGGCCCGGGCCACCCGGGTCCGATTCGGACTGGGCGCGGTCGCCTACCCCTTGACCGTGATTCTGTCCTTCTTCTCAGCACCTCTCACTCTCGTCGCACACTTCCTGATCGCCCTCTACTACGCCGCGAACCAGATCCCCATCCCACTCGTGGTAGAAGAAGAGCGGCTCGAATCTGGCAGCGACCTCAGGAAGTAGCCGCAGGGCCCTACGGCCGTTCTGTACGGTCGCGTAGGGTCAAGGTCTAGTCTGGTCGCGGGGGAGGCTCCAGATGGTTCGCGCAGTGCTGCCGGAAGATTCCACCACGGAAATCTCCGAATTGATCGACGTACTGATCTCGCTATTCTTCGAGTCATTACCGCGGCGGGACCAGCGAAACTGGGCCCGCGTTTATCTCAACGGCCTGGTACGGACCAGCGGGAAGAAAACGATCCGCAACATCGCCGGAACAGGGGCAAGTTCCGTCGAACAGAGCCTCCAGCAGTTCATCAGCAAATCCCCGTGGGACTGGACCCCGGTACGGCGGTCCCTCGCCCAGCACCTGGAACGCACCGCGCAGCGCCCGCTGGCGTGGGTGGTGCAGCCCATGGTCATCGAGAAGGCCGGCGACCGCTCCGTGGGTGTCGGCAGGCAGTTCGTGCCCCAGCTCGGCCGCACCGCCAACTGCCAGCAGGCCGGAGGGATCTGGCTCGCCTCCAGCGAGGCCAGCTTCCCCGTCGAATGGACCCTCACCCTGCCCGGCCCCTGGACCAGCGAACTGCTGCGCCGCCGCCGGGCCGGCATCCCGGACACCGCACGTTCCCAGACACCCGCCCAGGACGCCGTGCACGCCGTCCAGCGCATGGCCGCGACCTGGCAGCTCCAGCGCCGCCCGGTCGTCATGGAGGTCTCCAACACCGACCTCCCGCCGGTCCTGGAGGCCTTCTCCCTCCAGGACATCCCCTTCGTCCTCAAGGTCGACGGCTCCCTGCCCGTCTCCTTCGGCGGAGCGGGCCGCCACAAGCCCGGCCCGTACACCGCCCCCGCCCGAGAACTGATCGACTCGCTGCGTTCCCAGCGCCGCGTCGTCGAATGGACCCGGCACGGCCGGTCCGAGGGAGCGGTCACCCTGCTCACCTCGGCCCACATCCTCGCCACCCCCGCCGAGGACCGGCCCGTGCCCGCCCCGCCCACCCCGCTGCTCCTGGTGGGCGCCTGGACCGAGGCCTCCCTGATGCCCTCCGAGTTCTGGATCACCAACATCGGGGACCGGCCGCTCGCCCAGCTCTTCCTGCTCGCCAAACTCACCGACCGGGTCGCCCTGGACTTCACCGAGACCTGCGAACCCGTCGGCATCCGGGACTTCGAGGGCCGCTCCTTCCGCGGCTGGCACCACCACGCCACCCTCGCCAGCGTGGCCCACGCGGCCAGGCTCCTGAGCACCGGCGGGCGGAACCCCGACCCGGTGTCGCTCGCCTCGCCCGCCCGCTACCCGGGCGGCCACACACCCGGCCGCGCCCCGGCCGTCCTGCCGCCGCGGCCCCTGATCCCCGGCCAGTCCGCGCGCCGCGCGTACATCCGCTGATGCTCGACATCGCCGGGCCGCTGCGCGGCTGGTGCGCCGAGCGCCGCGAGTTCGCGCTGGCCACCGTGGTCGCCGTCAGCGGCAGCGCCCCCCGCGGACCCGGGGCCTCCCTGGCGGTGGACGCCGGCGGCACCGCGCTGGGCTCCCTCTCCGGGGGCTGCGTTGAGTCCGCCGTCCACGAGCTCTGCCTGGACGCCGTCGCCTCGGGCCGCGGCGGCGTCCACCGCTTCGGCTACAGCGACGACGACGCCTTCGCGGTGGGCCTGACCTGCGGCGGGGTCCTGGACGTGCTGGTCACCCCGGTGCGCGGACAGGACCCCGTACGGCCCGTCCTCGGCTCGGTGCTCGACGCCGCCGCCGGCGGGGCCCGCGCCGCGCTGGCCCGGGTGGTCTCCGGACCCCCCGGCCAGCTCGGCCGGGCCCTGGCCGTCCACGCCGACGGCTCCTGGGAGGGCGGCCTCGGCGGCGGCGCCGCCCTGGACCGGGCCGCCGCCGGCCGGACCCTGGCCCTGTTGCTCGCCGGCCGGACCGGCACGGCCGAGCTGGGCACCGCCGGCGGGCTGTGCGGCGAGCCGCTCACCCTGCTGGTGGAATCCGCCGCCACACGGCCCCGGCTGATCGTCTACGGGGCCATCGACTTCGCCTCCGCCCTGGCCCGGATGGGGGCCTTCCTCGGACACCGGGTCACCGTCTGCGACGCCCGGCCCGTCTTCGCGACCCCCGAGCGCTTCCCAGGCGCCGACGAGGTGATCGTGGACTGGCCGCACCGGCACCTGGCCGCCGAACGGGACGCCGGGCGCCTGGACCCCCGTACGGCGGTGTGCGTCCTGACCCACGACGCCAAGTTCGACGTACCCGTCCTCGCCCTGGCCCTGCGGCTGCCGCTGGCCTACGTCGGGGCCATGGGCTCGCGCCGCACCCACGCCGAGCGCACCGAACGGCTGCGCGCCGAGGGGGTGACCGAGGCCGAGCTGGCCCGCCTCCGCTCACCCATCGGCCTGGACCTGGGCGGACGCACCCCCGAGGAGACGGCCGTGGCCATCGCCGCCGAGCTCACGGCCGTACGCCACGGGGCCACGGCGGCCCCCCTCACGGGCGGCCGGCACCCCCTGCACCGCCCGTCCGAGACCTTGGTCTCCGTAGGAAAAGACCAGGCGGCCCGGAATGTCCTGGACGATCAGCCCGGGCGGCATGAACGCCAGGCCGTGGGAGAATGAAGTACGTGCGTTTCCTCGGCTGGATTCTGTCGAGGTACCTCCGATCGACTGGGATGTTCAGCACGTGCGTTTCCTCAATGACCTGAAGCCGCCGTACGACCTGACGTACGACGATGTGTTCATGGTGCCGAGCCGCTCCGCGGTCGGCTCCCGCCAGGGCGTCGACCTCTCCTCGCCCGACGGCACCGGCACCACCATTCCGCTCGTGGTGGCCAACATGACCGCCATCGCGGGCCGGCGCATGGCCGAGACCGTCGCCCGTCGCGGTGGAATCGTCGTCATCCCGCAGGACATCCCGATCGAGGTCGTCACCGACGTCATCTCCTGGGTCAAGACCCGCCACCTCGTGCTCGACACCCCGATCACGCTGGCGCCCACCCAGACCGTCGCCGACGCGCTGTCCCTGCTGCCCAAGCGCGCCCACGGCGCCGGCGTCGTCGTCGACGCCGACAACCGCCCCGTCGGCGTGGTCACCGACCACGACCTGACCGGCGTGGACCGCTTCACCCAGCTCTCCGAGGTCATGTCGAAGGAGCTCCTGCTCATCGACGCCGACATCGACCCCCGCGACGCCTTCAACCAGCTCGACGCCGGCCACCGCAAGCTGGCCCCGGCCGTCGACAAGGACGGCAAGCTGGTCGGCATCCTGACCCGCAAGGCCGCCCTGCGCGCGACCCTCTACACCCCCGCCACCGACGCCAACGGCAAGCTGCGCATCGCCGCCGCCGTCGGCATCAACGGCGACTTCGTCGGCAAGGCCAAGCAGCTCCTCGACGCCGGCGTGGACACGCTCGTCATCGACACGGCCCACGGCCACCAGGAGTCGATGATCAGCGCGATCAAGGCCGTCCACGCCCTGGACCCGAAGGTCCCGATCGTGGCCGGCAACATCGTCGCCGCCGAGGGCGTCAAGGACCTCATCGACGCCGGCGCCGACATCATCAAGGTCGGCGTGGGCCCCGGCGCCATGTGCACCACCCGCATGATGACCGGCGTGGGCCGCCCGCAGTTCTCCGCGGTGCTGGAGTGCGCCGCCGAGGCGAAGAAGTACGGCAAGCACGTCTGGGCCGACGGCGGCGTCCGCCACCCGCGCGACGTGGCCATGGCCCTGGCCGCCGGCGCCTCCAACGTCATGATCGGCTCCTGGTTCGCCGGTACGTACGAGTCCCCGGGCGACCTCCAGCAGTCGGCCGAGGGCCGCCTGTACAAGGAGTCCTTCGGCATGGCCTCCGCGCGCGCCGTCCGCAACCGCACCTCGGAGGAGTCGGCCTACGACCGAGCCCGCAAGGCGCTGTTCGAGGAGGGCATCTCCACCTCCCGCATGTTCCTCGACCCGCAGCGCCCGGGCGTCGAGGACCTGATCGACTCGATCATCGCCGGCGTCCGCTCCTCCTGCACCTACGCGGGCGCGGCCTCCCTGGCCGAGTTCGAGGAGAAGGCCGTCGTCGGCATCCAGTCCGCCGCCGGCTACGCCGAGGGCAAGCCGCTGCACGCCAGCTGGAGCTAATCCCTCCCGGCTTCCGACGCCCCGTCCCCAGCCCGCCCGGGCAGGGGGCGGGGCGTCGTCGTGTGCACGCCCGCCCGGTACTTGGGGATCCGGACCGTGACCTTCATGCCCGCGCCCACGCCCGTCTCCACGACCAGCCCGTAGTCGTCCCCGTACACCTGCCGCATCCGCTCGTCCACGTTCGGCAGCCCGATGCCCGACGAGGCCGACGGCCGGTCCCCGGCCAGGATCCGGCGCAGCCGGGCCGGATCCATGCCGACCCCGTTGTCCTCGATCGTCAGCACCGCCTCCGCACCCGCGTCCCGGGCCGCGATGGTGATCCGGCACTCCCCGGCGGAGTCCTCCACCCCGTGCTTGACGGCGTTCTCCACCAGTGGCTGCAGGCACAGGAACGGCAGCGCCACCGGCAGCACCTCCGGCGCCACCTGCAGGGTCACCTTCAGCCGGTCCCCGAACCGGGCCCCGGCCAGGGCCAGATAGCGCTCGATCGACCGCAGCTCCTCGGCCAGCGTGGTGAACTCCCCGTGCCGGCGGAAGGAGTAGCGGGTGAAGTCCGCGAACTCCAGCAGCAGCTCCCGCGCCCGCTCCGGATCGGTCCGCACGAACGAGGCGATCGCCGCGAGGGAGTTGAAGATGAAGTGCGGGGAGATCTGCGCCCGCAGCGCCTTGATCTCCGCCTCCATCAGCCGGGTCCGCGCCCGGTCCAGCTCCGACAGTTCCAGCTGAACGGAAACCCAGCGCGCCACCTCCGTCGCCGCCCGCACCAGCACCGCCGACTCCCGCGACCCGTACGCGACCAGCGCCCCCAGCACCCCGTCCTCACCGGTCAGCGGCGCGAACACCGCCCACTTCAGGGGGCAGTCCGGCCGCTGGCACTCGGTCCGCACGCTCTGGCTGCGCCCCGACTCCAGCATCACCGCCACCCGGGCCATCGCCCGCCGCTGGTGGTGGTCGGCACCCGGCCCGTCCCAGGCCAGCACCGCCTCCCGGTCGGTGAGGCACAGCGCCTCCGTGCCCAGCAGGGAGCGCAGCCGCCGGGCCGCCTTGCGGGCGGCGTCCTCCGTCAGTCCCGCGCGCAGCGGGGGAGCGGCCAGCGAGGCGGTGTACAGGGTGTGGAACGTCGCCCGCTCCACCGGGGTCCCCAGGTCCAGCCCCGCCGCCCGTTCCCCGCGCCGGGCCTGCCAGCGCCCGCCCGCCCAGCCCAACGCCAGCAGCACCGTCCCGGCCGCAGCCGGCACCGCGAGCGCCGCCCCGCTCACCACGCCCCCTTGCCCGCCCGCGCCCCGGCCACGTCCTCGGGCAGGTGCAGCCGGGCCAGCGCCGCCGCCGTCCCGGCTGGCACCCGGGACCGGGTGGCCAGCGACACCAGCACCATCGTCAGGAACCCCAGCGGCACCGACCACACCGCCGGCCAGGCCAGCAGCGAGTGCGCCCACCCCGCCGGAACCAGCCCGCTGCGGGTGGCCACCACCGCGCCCAGCGCCGCCCCGCCGCCCGTGAGCAGCCCGGCCACCGCGCCCGGCGCGGTCAGCCCCCGCCACCAGATGCCCAGCACCAGCAGCGGGCAGAAGGAGGACGCCGACACCGCGAAGGCCAGCCCGACCGCGTCCGCGACCGGCACCTGGGCGGTGACGAACCCGCCCGCCAGCGGTACCGCCATCGCCGCCACCACCGCGAGCCGGAAGCTCCCCACCCCGCGCCGGGGCAGCACGTCCTGGTGCAGCACCCCGGCCACCGCCATGGTCAGGCCCGAGGCCGTCGACAGGAACGCCGCGAAGGCGCCCCCGGCCAGCAGCGCCCCCAGCAGGTCCCCGAGCAGCCCGCCCAGCATCCGTTCCGGCAGCACCAGCACGGCCGCGTCCGCGTCCCCGGTCAGCGCCAGCTCGGGCGCGTAGATCCGGCCCAGCGCCCCGTACACCTGCGGCAGCAGGTAGAAGACCCCGAGCAGGCCCAGCACCACGAGGGTGGTGCGCCGGGCGGCCCGCCCGTCGGGGCTGGTGTAGAAGCGGACGGCGACGTGCGGCAGGCCCATGGTGCCGAGGAAGGTGGCCAGGATCAGCCCGTACGTGGCGTACAGCCGCTGCTCGCGCCCGCCCCCGGACAGCGGCTTCGACCAGCCCGGCGTGTCCCGGACGGCCGCGCCGCGGTACTCCGGCACGGTCGAGCCGGCGGTGAACTCCAGCCGGGTGCGGGCCTGGACGGAGTGCGGGCCGGCCGCCAGCGTCAGCGGGGCCTCCCGGTAGGCACGCCCGTCCACCCGTCCCGTCACGCGCACGGTGAGCGGCTCCCGCAGTGACAGCCGGACGTCCTTTCCGAGGGTGACGGCGGTGTGCTCGCGGAAGACGGCCGGGGCGTCGAAGGAGGCGCGGGGCGTGCCGTCGCCCGCCCAGGCGGCGATCAGGAAGAAGGCGGGCACCAGCAGGGCGGCGAGCTTGAGCCAGTACTGGAAGGCCTGCACGAAGGTGATGCTGCGCATCCCGCCCGCCGCCACGGCAGCCGTGACCACGCAGGCGACGACCAGCCCGCCCGCCCAGTGCGGGGCCCCGGTCATCACCGTGAGCGTCAGCCCGGCCCCCTGGAGCTGCGGCAGCAGGTACAGCCAGCCGACGCCGAGCACGAACAGCACCGCGATGCGCCGCACGGTCTGCGACTGGAGCCGGGCCTCGGCGAAGTCGGGCAGCGTGTACGCGCCCGAGCGGCGCAGCGGGGCCGCGACGAACACCAGCAGGACCAGGTACCCGGCGGTGTAGCCGACGGGGTACCAGAGCATCTGCGGCCCCTGGAGCAGCACCAGTCCGGCGACCCCGAGGAAGGAGGCGGCGGACAGGTACTCCCCGCCTATGGCCGCGGCGTTCAGCCGGGGGCCGACGGTGCGGGAGGCGACGTAGAAGTCGGAGGTGGTCCGGGATATCCGCAGCCCGAGCGCGCCGACGAGCACCGTGACCAGGACGACGACGGTGACCGCGGTCAGCGCGTACGTCTGGTTCACGGGGTTCCTTCGGCAGGGGAGGGGGCATTGGAGTCTACGCAGCCCCTCGGCCCGCGGAACAGGCACGTTCCGGCCCCTGACCTGGCCCCCCCGCCCCGGGGCCGACCGGTCCCGGATGCGGTCAGATCGCGGGGTCGCGGTGTTCCGCGCAGTCGCGCAGGGCGATCTCCAGTTCCACGTACGAATCCTCCGCCCGCCGGAAGGCCAGCGTCAGGGCCGCCTCCGCGCTCGGCGGCAGCTGTTCGCGGGTGCCCTCGCGGGCCTCGTACAGCACGTCCGCCCAGCGGGCGGCCGCGCTGCGCAGCCGGGCCAGCAGGGCCTCGGCCTCCGCGGGGCCGGCGGCCCGGGTGCGGGGCAGTCCGGTCAGCGCGTCCAGCAGCGCCTCGATCTCGGACATATCGCTCCTCCCGGGGCCGGAAGATCCACGATACGGCCGCCCGGGCGGCGGCGGGCCGCAACGCCCTCCCCCTGCGGCCGACGGGCCCGGCGGATCGCCGTACGCCCTTCCCCGAGCGACGAACGGTGTGTTGGTACGCCGGACGGTCGTCCGGGAGCGGGCGCGCGAGCCGGTCGCACGGGCGGGCGCACGGCCCCGGCGAGGGGAGCGGCCGCAGGGCTGCGCGCGCAGGGGCGGTCGTACGGCGGAGGGTCAGCCCGTCGCCTGGCGCATCAGGAGGTCGCGGAGCTGGCGGGCGTGGCGGCGGCTGACCTGGAGTTCGGCCGGGCCGATCCGCACGCTCGTGGTGCCCGCGTCCACGCGGAGTTCGTCGATCCGGCCCAGCGCCACCAGATGGCGCCGGTGGATGCGGACGAACCCGTGGCCCGCCCACCGTTCCTCCAGCGTCGACAGCGGGATGCGGACGAGGTGGCTGCCCTCGTCCGTGTGGAGGCGGGCGTAGTCGCCCTGGGCCTCCACGTACGCGATGTCCGCGATGGCCACGAACCGTGTGACCCCGCCCAGTTCGACGGCGATCTGCTCCGGCGTCCGTTCGGCGGCCGGCGGCGGCCCCGGGGCCGGCCGGCGCGGCGACGGGACGGCCGGCGGGGCCTCCTCGGGGCCGGCGAGCAGGGCCCGGGCCCGCCGTACGGCCTCGGCCAACCGCTCCGGCCGTACGGGCTTGAGGACGTAGTCCACCGCTTTGAGGTCGAAGGCCTGTACGGCGAAACCCTCGTGCGCGGTGACGAACACGATCAGCGGCGGCCGCGCGAACCCGGCCAGCAGCCGGGCGACGTCCAGCCCGGTCAGCCCGGCTATCTGGATGTCCAGGAAGACCACGTCGATGGCGTCGGGCCCGTCGGGGCCGCTCTCCACCGCCCGCGTGATCCGGCGCAGCGCCTCGGTGGCGTCCGAGGCGCCCTCCGCGCTGAGCACGCGGTCGTCGGACCGCAGCAGGTAGAGGAGTTCCTCCAGGAGGGGCTTCTCGTCGTCGACGGCCAGTACGCGCAGCATGGGCCGAGTCTAGGCAAGGCCCCCGCTGCGGCACACGGGGTGCGCGGCCCCCGCCCGGGGGGAGGAGGACGGGGACCGCGCGGCCGGCGGGTGGGGGGAAGGGGCGGGCTACTGTGCGCCGATGAGCTTGCCGTCGGGGGCGACGGCGTACCAGGTGCCGCCCACGCCCTGGCCGTTGACGTCACCGGGCTTCTTGTCCCCGGTGAAGGTGTACACGGGCCAGCAGTTGACGGTCTGCTGCTTCTTGCCGTCGGGGCGGTCGAGGACCAGGTAGTTCTTCTCGACGATCCCGCTGCCCCGCTCCGCCGGGGGCACGGCCGGCCACTTGGCCAGGCAGTCGCCGGTGCACTTGGAGACCATGGGCCAGGCGGTGTCCGGCTTGAAGCGGTAGACGGTCATGCCGCTGCCGTCGACGACGTGGTCCCCGAGCTTGGCGTCCTTGGCCACCGTCAGGGCGCCCGCGGCCTGGCCGGGGGCGCCGGCGGGCGGGGCGGCCGGCTTCGCCGCCTTCTTGCCGTCGGGGGCGAGGGCGAACCAGGTGCCGCCGACGCCCTGGCCGTTGACCTCGCCCGCCTTGGTGTCCTTGGCGTAGCGGTACGCGGGCCAGCCGGCCACCGTCAGCTGCTTGCTGCCGTCCTTGCGGACCACCTCACCCAGCACGGTGGGGTCCATGCCCGCCGCGGCGCTCACGTCGCCGGCCGGGACCACCGGCCAGGCCTTGGCGCAGTCGCCGTCGCAGTTCGACGCCGGCGGCTTCGCGGTGTCCTTGTCGAAGCGGTACAGGGTGAATCCGGCGCCGTCGGTGAGCACCGCCCCGAGCTGGTCGGTGGTGGAGACCGCCAGCAGGCCGCCCGGTTTGGCGGCGCCGGCCCCGGTGTCCCCGGCCGGCTGCTCGCCGGCGTAGGGGTCGGCGGCGGGAGCGGCGGCCGCGGCCCCGGCCGGCTTGGCGGCGTCGGCCTTGTCGGCCTTGTCGTCCCCGCTGCAGGCGGTCGCCGCCAGCACGACGACGACCGCGACCGCGGCCAGGGTGGTTCCGCGCTTGATGCCCATGGTGTCTCTCCCACGTGTGTGTTTCCGCCGGGTCCGGCTCCGGGCCCCGCCCGTCGCCGGATCCCGTCGACTCGTGCAGAACACGGCCCCGTGGGAGCGTCCTGTTCACTGGGGGCGGTATGGCGTGTTTCACTCACCCGCCGTCGAACCCGGCCCGGCGCAGGGCCGTGACCACAGCGAGGCCGAGGACCTGGTGTCCGGCGTCGTTGGGGTGCAGCCCGTCGGCGAGGTGCTCGGGCCCGAGCAGGTCCCGGCCCGGCAGCAGGGCGAGCCGTCCGTCGCCGGCGGCGATCCGGTCGCGGGCGGCCCGTTCCATGGCGTCGCGCAGGGCGCCCAGGGTGGCGCCGAGCCGGTTGGGGGTGCGCTCGGCGTCGGGGCGCAGGACGGGGGAGACCAGCAGCAGGGGGGTCCGGGGGTGGCCCTGGCGGACCAGGTCGAGGAACACGCGGGTGGTCTCGTACAGCAGGGCGGCGGTGTAGGGGACGCGGGTCCAGCAGTTGGTGCCGAAGGCGAGGGTGAGGGCGTCGGCGGGCAGGGCCGCGAGCTGCTCGGCGGTGGCCAGCTCCCCGCGCGCGGCGCCCGCGTACCCGAGGTTCACGGTGTCCCAGCCGAGCACCCGTCCGGCGACGGCGGGCCAGCCGTGGGCGGGGCGGGTGGACCACCAGCCCTCGGTGATCGAGTCGCCGTGCACCACCCAGCGCGGGGCCGGCGGTGCGGGCGCGAGGGTCCCGCCGGCCCCGCGCAGCCCCAGGACCCGCGGGGACTGCGCCTCCGGCGGGTGGACGGTGAAGGGGCCGGGCCCGGCGGGCAGCGGGATGCGCACGACGGCCTCGGCGGCGGGGTCGGTGAAGACCTCGTGGACCATCCCGTGGCGGTCCCAGAGGGAGAAGCCGTGGGCGAGGTCGCGCAGCGCGTCCGTGGGGCCGGGGACGGCGGCCCGGTAGCGGATCTCCACCGCGTGCGCCCCGTGGGCGAGGAACTCCAGGCGGACCCCGATCGGCAGGGTGGCCCGCTCGCCGGTGTCCCAGGGCAGCCGCTCGGTGTCGCCCGGGTCGGCCCGTACCGGCCGGTCCTTGTCCAGCCAGGCGACCCCGCGCAGGAAAGGGCCCGGATCGAGCCAGGCCGTGGCCGTGCTGTCGGCATCCATGGCGGCACGCTGCGGCAATTCTGACGGACTGTCAAGAATGGGCTCCAGGGGAGGCCGCGCACTGATCGATCATCCACGTGCAACAAAGGGCCATCCAGGACAGATGCGCGCAACGATCGTGCGCCAATGTGCAAGGATGGTGCATTACGGGCGGTATCTCTCAGCTCGTAGGCTCACCCCCTGTACGTGGAGTGGCGCGGACCGCCTGCTCGGCGGTCCCCCCATGCCCAGACTCCCGTCTGTGTCCTGCCCGGACCGCTGCGGTCGACGCCCGAACCGTCCCCATCCGCAGTGTCAAAGGAGTCCCCTCGTGCTCGACCAGGGCCAGGCACCCCCGCTCTCCCAGGAGAAGCGCAAGCCCGTGAACCCGCTGATGCGCCGCAAGCCCGTCGAGCGGCTCGTCGCCGAGGGCGGCCAGGGCGAGGGCGGCTCGCTGCGCCGCTCGCTCACCATGTGGCAGCTGACCATGATCAGCATCGGTGCCACCCTGGGCACCGGCATCTTCGTCGTCCTCGGCACCGCCGCCCCCAAGGCCGGCCCCGCCGTGACGATCTCCTTCGTCATCGCGGGTCTGACCGCCCTGTTCTCGGCCCTCTCCTACGCCGAGCTGGCCGGCTCCGTCCCGGTCTCGGGCTCCTCGTACTCGTACGCGTACGCCACCATGGGCGAGCTCATAGCCTGGATCTGCGGCTGGTGCCTGGTCCTGGAGTACGCCGTCTCCGTCGCGGCCGTCGCCGTCGGCTGGGGCCAGTACCTCAACGAGCTCCTCGACGGGACCATCGGCATCACCATCCCCGAGTCGGTCTCCGCGCCGCTGGGCGAGGGCGGGTTCATCAACCTGCCGGCGCTGGTCGTCGTCCTGCTCTCCATGGTCTTCCTGATGCGCGGCGCCAAGGAGAGCGCCACCGTCAACTCGATCATGGTCGCCGTGAAGATCGTCACGCTGCTGCTCTTCATCGGCATCGGCGTCATGGGCATCAAGTCCGGCAACTACACCCCCCTCGCCCCGCTCGGCATGTCCGGCATCGCCGCCGGCGCCTCCACCCTCTTCTTCTCCTACATCGGCTTCGACGCCGCCTCCACCGCCGGTGAGGAAGCCAAGGACCCGAAGAAGGACCTGCCCCGCGCGATCATGCTCTCGCTGGGCATCGTCACCGTCCTCTACGTCCTCGTCGCGTTCGTCGCCGTCGGCGCCATGCCGTGGCAGGACTTCGAGGGCGCCGAGGCCGCGCTCGCCCAGATCATGACCGACGTCACCGGCACCAGCGTCTGGGGCGTCGTCCTCGCCGCCGGCGCCGTGATCGCGATCTTCTCCGTCGTCTTCGCCGTCCTCTACGGCCAGACCCGCATCCTCTTCGCGATGTCCCGCGACGGCCTCGTCCCCAAGGTCTTCGCCAAGGTCGACGAGAAGACCGGCGCCCCCCGCGCCAACGTCGTCATCGTCTCCCTCTTCTGCGGCGTCCTCGCGGCCTTCATCCCGCTGGGCAAGCTCGCCGACGCCACCAGCATCGGCACCCTCTTCGCCTTCGGCCTCGTCAACATCGCCGTGATCATCCTGCGCTACACCAAGCCGGACATGCCGCGCACCTTCAAGGTGGCCCTCTTCCCGGTCACGCCGATCCTCGGCTTCCTCGCCTGCGGCTTCATGATGTTCAGCCTCGACCTGGCCACCTGGATCGTCTTCGGTGGCTGGATGGTCGTGGGCCTCGTGTTCTACTTCGTGTACGGCATCCGCCGCTCCCGCCTCGCCACGGAAGAAGTGGCCGCAGCAGAAATGTGATCCATCCGCAGTGCGACTGAACGATCTCGACGAACGCATCGTGCACGCCCTCGCCGAGGACGCCCGCCGCTCCTACGCCGACATCGGCTCCGAGGTCGGACTCTCCGCCCCCGCCGTCAAGCGGCGCGTGGACCGGCTGCGGGCCGAAGGCGCCATCACCGGGTTCACCGTCCGCGTCGACCCGGCGGCCATGGGCTGGGAGACCGAGGGCTTCATCGAGATCTACTGCCGCCACAACACCTCGCCGGACGACATCCGGCGGGGGCTGGAGCGGTACCCCGAGGTGGTGTCCGCGTCGACCGTCACCGGCGACGCGGACGCCCTCGTCCAGGTCTTCGCCTCCGACATGCGCCACTTCGAGCGGGTCCTGGAGCGCATCGCGGGCGAGCCCTTCGTCGAACGGACCAAGTCCGTCCTCGTCCTCAGCCCGCTCCTGCGCCGCTTCACCTCAGGAGCACCTGCGTAATTCCGGGGGCTCCTTCGCCTCCGGGGGCGCCGAAGCCGGGCGCGAAGGCTGTCAGAGGGGCGTGCCACCATCGCCCGCATGAAGATCCAGATCCCGCTGCCGGCCGATCCGCACACCTCGACCGTCTACACCGACTGGGCCCGCGCCCACGACCCCGCCGCCGAGCCCGCGGCCGTCGAGCTGTTCGACGAGGTCGGCCGCACCATCCACCGGGCGTACGAGAAGCCCGGCCGGTTCGTGGACGGGCTGGAGCGGCGGGTACGGGAGCTGGACCCCGCCCACCTGCCCTGGTTCTGGGACACCGTCGGCCACAAACTCATCAGCTGGCACCTGCGCTCCGCCGCCCGCGCCTACGCCCTGGCCCGCAAGGCCGAGCGCACCCACCGGCTGCCCGTCGACCCCGACTGGCACCGCGCCAACCTGCTGCTGTTCGCCCGCGCCGGCGCACTGCCGGGCACCGAGCTGAGCGGCCACCAGGCCTGGCTGGCCGCCGCCCTGGAACCCGCCGCCGCGCACGCGGAGTACGTACGCGTCCTGGAGGCCTGGGCCGCCTCGCCCGGCGAGCTCCCCGCCGACCTCGCCCGCCGCGTCCGGCTGTCCGCGCGCGCCGCCGGTCTCGGCACCGCCGAGGAGGCCCGCGTCCTGGGCCTGGTCCTGGCCGCCGCCCGGCACAAGGAGGTCCCCGACCGGCTGCTGGACGCGGCCACCCCGCTGCTGACCGCCCACCCCCCGGCCGAGGACACCGCCCTCGCGCTCCTCGACCTCTTCCCCGACAGCCGCGGCGACGCCTCCTCCTGGCTGCGCCTCCTCCTCGGCTGCGGGGCGGCCGACGCCGCCGCGGCCGGCCGGATCGTCCCCGAGGACGGCCTGCCCGGCTGGTTCGCCCGCTACACCCGCCGCTTCGGCCACGGCCGCTCCGGCGGCGGCGTCATGCGCCAGCCCATGCCCGCCGAGCTCTTCGAGCTGCTGACCCGCTGGGCCCCCCGGCTGCGCGCCGCCGAAACCCCGCTGCGCCTGCACGAGGACCGCTACCGCTACCCGGGACTGGACGCCGACCTGCTCGACGCCTGCCTCGCCGAGGGCATCGCCGTCGAGGACCCCGGCGTCGCCGTGGAGCTGGTGTTCTGGGACGAGCGCTCCCGCCGCGACCTCAAGGCCCTCGCCGCCGACCCGCTCTTCGGCCCCCGCCTGGAGGGCACCGTCCACGCCGCCCTGCGCCGGAACGGTACGGCCGTCACCCGCCTCCCGGGCAACGCCGGCATCGCCGCCGAGGTCCACGGCCGCGTCGAGAGCCTCCTCACCGCCCTGCGCGGCGGCGGCCTCGCGGCGGCGGACGAGGCCGTCGACGAGCTCGCCGCCCTCCTCGACCGGCCGACCGCCCTCGTCCTGGACGGCATCGAGGAGGCCCTCGCGGAACTGGACCTCACCGGCCCCCTCGGCCGCGCCCTGCGCGCCGGACTGCCCGAGGAATGGGCCTGGCCCGCCCTGGAGGAGGCCGTCGCCGCCCTCGGCGGGCCCGGCGCGGTCACCGGAGTCACCTGCACCTGGCCCGTCCTGACCGTCTACGGGCCGGACCGCGCCATCGCCGTCGACCACGCCGGCACCCGCGGCTCCTGCTCCTTCCGGCTCCCCGAGGAAGCCACCTCGCACAGCGTGCACTGGGTCGGCGGCGCCTTCCTCGTCGGTTTCGGCACCACCCCCCAGGCCTCCTTCGGGGACCACGCCTTCTGGGCCGACCGCCCCGAGGACGTCTTCGAACCGGAACAACAGCTCGGCCTGCGCCGCTACGGCGGAATGACCCGGGGCGGCCTCGGCTACCAGTTCGCGACCCCCGACGGCGGACGCCTGGAGGACGGCCGGGTCCTGCGCCCCGGCGGCCGCGAGGGCATCGGCTCCCACGACGTCCAGATGAGCGACGGCGAGCGGTTCTGGAGCACCGAGGTCCACCGCTCCTGGCGCACCTGGACCCGCATCGACCCCGCCACCGCCGCGCCCGGCACCGGCCCCGACACCCCCGCCTTCCACACCGCCGCCCCCCTCCCGCCCGGCACCGAGCACTTCGGCGACCTCCAGACCCTCGCCGCCCTCCCCGACGGCGCCCCCGACTCCCCGCTCGGCCGGGACGGCCGCCTCGTCGGCTTCCGCGTCCTCAACCGCACCCCCTACCCCGGCCCTTCGCCCACGGAGTTCCTCCTGGAGGGCGTCGACGGCCGCCGCGCCTCCTACCGCAGCCGCCGCTGGGGCCGCCTGCCCTGGGCCGTGATCCGGATGCCGCAGGGCGGGGAGGAAGCGGTCCTCGCCGGCCAGGAGACCATCCGCTGCCACGCCGCCGAGGACAACTCCCTGCTCTGGCAGGTCCAGGGCTTCCCCGGCTCCGACCGGCGCCGCACCCCCGGCTTCGGCGACGGCGCCGGCCCGGTCCCGCCCCCCGCCTTCTGGCACTTCCTCACCGAACGCTGCGCGGCCTCCTCCTCGGCCCTGCGCACCGTCGACGACGAGGCCGTACGGGCCCTGCTCGACGCCGCCCTGGCCGGCGAACCCGAGCCCGCCCTGCCCGGCCCCCTCCACCCCCGCGTCGCCGACGGAGTCGCCCGGGCCGCGTCCCTCGCCGCCGACGTCCTGCGCCGCCGCCGCGAGCTGTCCCGCCGGATCGCCGTCATCCGCTCCGGCCCGGTGGTCTCGCTGCGCACCGAGGCCCCCGACACCGTGCTCGTCCCCGCCCTGTACGGGCTGGTGCCCGAACGCCGCCGTTATTACGGCGAGCCCTCCGTGCCCCCGCAGCCCGCCGTCCAGACCGCCGTCGCCGCCGACGGGCGCCACCTGCGCGGAGAGATCGACGACGAGGCACGCGTCCTGGCCCGGCCCGCCGCCCCCGAGACCTGGGAGCCGCTGGTCGGCGGGATCGGCGCCGTCGCCTGGCGGGCCCTGGCCGCCAGTACCCCTGATGCCGAGCGGGAGGCGCTGGCCGCCCTGCTGGAGACCTGGAGCGGGCAGCCCTTCGCCGAGAAGGGCGGTACCTGGCGCACCGGCCGGGCGACCGAGGAGGCCCTCGCCGCCTGCCGGGCCGCCGGGCACACCCTCGCCTCCGGGCCCGTCCGCGGCGGCTCCGCCTGGTTCCTCCAGCGGGCCGCCGACCCCGCGCCCGAGGCCGCCGAGGACTGCGAGGTCCGCACCGTCGGGACCGACGACGCCGTCCGCCTGCCCCGGCTGCTGGAGCTGCTCGCCGAACGGGGCCCGCTGACCGTGCCGCCCGCGGTGCGGGACGCCTTCGCCCGGCTGACCGGCGTCCGGGGCCCCGTCGCCGCCCTGGTCCTCGGCGGGTTCCCCGGCCGCGACCACTACGACCACCACCTCAAACTGCTGGCCTCCGCCCCGTTCAAGGCGAACAAGGCCCTGGCCCAGCAGTACGACGCCCTCTGCCGGCGCCTCGGTGACGCCGGACGGCGCGCGGTCCTGGCCGCCGCGGTGCCCGAGGACCCGGCCGCGCTCTGGGAGCCCGGAGGCGTGCCGGCGGCCGCCGAGCGGATGGCCGCCGTCTGGACCGGGCTCCTCGGCGCCGGCGAGTACGCCGACGAGGAGCTGGCCGCCGCCCTGGAGGCCGAACTCGGCCTGCCCGACGCCTGGGCCCGCAGCCTGCCCGCCGGACGCGCCCCCGCCGACGCGCCCTTCGGCGAGGACGGCCTGGTCCTCGCCGGCAGCGTGATGGGCGGGATCCACCTCCACCACCTCGCGCCGGACGGCACCGCCGGGGACTGGGTGCAGGCCGGGAAGCCCGCGCACCAGCGGGCCGCCTCCGTGATCGCCTGGGCGCTGACCGAGCGGCCCGTCGGGGACCCGGCGGCCCGGGGCGCCCTCGCGCTGTACGGGCGGCTGCGCGCCCAGCTGGAGGGCCCCGAGGCTCTCGTGCCCCTGGGCGGCTACTTCTCGGAACTGACCGACACCGCGCGGACCGACCCGGCCTTCACCCCGTACGAGGGCACCCTCCTGCCCTGCCCGCAGCCCCTGTGGGAAGGCGCCACCGGCACCTCCACCGCCCTCGACGACGGGCTGTTCGTGGTCGCCGTGCCCAGCGGGGACGTCTTCCTGCGCCCCTCCGCCTTCGCCGACCCCCGGCGGTGGGAGCGGGCCGAGCGGGTGGCCGCCACGGTGCGGAAGGGCTACATGCTGACCGTCCTGCGCCGCCACCGGGACCTCTTCGACGGCCTGGCCCGGCTGGCCGCCCGGGCCGCCGCCACCCCGGTGCCCGAGGGCGGCTACGAGGCCGACCCCGCGCTCAGCGCCCCGGAGCTGGTCGCCGAGGCAGCCGCCGCCCTCGGAACGGGTACGGACGCCGCCGCCCTCCACCTCCAGCTGCTGGCCCTCGCCCGCCCCACCGACCGGGCCGTCCGCCGCTGGAACGGCTGGACCCCCGCCCGGCACAAGGCCGCCCAGGCGGAGCTGCTGGCGACCGGCGCCGTGGTGAGCGAGAAGCGGGCCCGCGCGGGCCGGACGCTGTTCGTCCCGGGGGAGTGGACCGAGGCCAAGGCCCCGCACCTCCCCGTGGAGACGGCGAAGCTGGAGGCGCACATCGCGTCGGCCTCGGGCAGGGACCTCCACCTGCCGCTGCTGCGCCTGCTGGCGCCCGTCCCGCCGCACGAGCTGTTCGCCCGCGCCTGGGCGGAGCGGGGAGCGGCGCGGGCCTGACGGCACACGGGGACGGGAGCCGGGCGGGAGGGCCGGGCGGCCGCTGATCCGCGTGTTCATCGCCTCAGCCGTCCGGCCCCCTGCCCGGGCCCCCGTCTTCGCCGACACTACGGGAGGCCCGGCAGGACTCGGTGAACCCCGTGTCAAAACCGGATTACGGCCGGTCGCCCGCCGCCCCGGGCGTGCGCAGCCCGATGAAGACCGGCTCGCGGCGCAGGGCGAAGCCCATCGCCTCGTACAGCCGGATCGCGTTGGCGTTGTCCGCGGCCGCGTGCAGGAACGGGACGTCCCCGCGCTCCCTGATCCCGGCCGCCACCGCCCGTATCAGCACCGCGGCCAGCCCCTGGCCGCGGTGGTCCGGGTGGGTGCACACCGCGCTGATCTCCGTCCAGCCCGGCGGCCGCATCCGCTCCCCGGCCATCGCCACCAGCCGGCCCCCGCGGCGGATGCCCAGATAGGTGCCCAGCTCGATGGTGCGGGGGAGGAAGGGGCCCGGCTCGGTCAGCTTCACCAGCTCCGTCATCTCCGCCACGTCGGCCGGACCCAGCCGCACCGCCTCCGGCGCGGCCTCGGCCCGTACCGCCCGCCCGTCCAGCTGCACGCCCGGAATGCAGCGCACCGTCTCCCAGCCGGCCGGCGGCGTCGGCAGCCCCGTCAGCCACACCTCCCGGCCCGGCCCGACCAGCGCGGCCAGGTCCGCCCAGGCGGCCGGATCCGCCGGGTCGGCGACGGCGGCGAAGGGGTTCGCGGCCGGGAGGTAGCGGGCGGCCCCCTGCCCCGAATACTCGGCGAAGGCGCGGTGCGGGCCGGTCAGCGCGGCCCACACCGGGTTGTCCAGCGGGGCGGCGTGGTTCTCGGTGGACATGCGGTGCGGGGTCCTTCCCTGGAGACGGCCGCCTTCGGCGGGCCCCGCGCGGCGGCACGGGACAGCGGCGACGGCGGCAGGGTACGCCCCGGAAGCCCCCGGGAGCAGCGCATTTACCGGCGGGGCCTGCGGCCCCCTCCGCCCGCCGCGCGGGCCCCGCGCAACGATTCGCCGCCTACCGGGCAGAACGCGCAACGAATCGATGAGGCCAGCGCAACGGTGACGGCTTGTCCCGGTCGAACGCCCGAACGTACCGTTTTACGACCCCACCCCACCTGTCACAGAGGTTCGCCCATGCCCCCGCTGCGCACCGCACTCCTCCAGAGCTCCGGACGGCTCGGCGACACCGCCGAGAACCTGAAGCGGCTCGACGAGGCCGTGGCGCGCGCCGCACAGGGCGGGGCCGGGCTCCTCGTGACCTCCGAGATGTACCTGACCGGCTACGCGCTGGAGACCGGGGACATCGCGGGCCTGGCGGAGCCGGCGGACGGCGAGTCCGCCCACGCCATCGGGGGCATCGCCCGCCGCCACGGAGTCGCCGTCCTGTACGGCTACCCCGAGCGCGACGGCGACACCGTCTACAACGCGGCCCAGCTGATCGGCCCCGACGGGACCCGGCTGGCGAACTACCGCAAGACCCACCTGTTCGGCTGCTTCGAACAGGAGGCCTTCACCCCCGGCGACGTCCCCGTCGTCCAGGCCGACCTGAACGGCCTCCGCGTCGGCATCATGATCTGCTACGACGTGGAGTTCCCCGAGAACGTGCGCGCCCACGCGCTCGCCGGGACCGACCTCCTCCTGGTCCCGACCGCGCAGATGCACCCGTTCCAGTTCGTCGCCGAACAGCTGGTCCCGGTACGGGCCTTCGAGAACCAGATGTACATCGCGTACGTCAACCGGACCGGCCCCGAGGGCGAGTTCGAGTTCGTCGGCCTCAGCTGCCTCGCCAGCCCGGACGGGGTCACCCGCACCCGCGCCGGCCGCGCCGAGGAGACGGTCTACGGCGAGGTCGACCCCGAGCTGCTCCGGGCCTCGCGCGAGACCAACCCGTACCTGCGCGACCGCCGCCCCGGGCTCTACGCCTCCCTCGTCTGAGACGCGCCCGAACCCCGCTCCACCCCCTCCCGCCCCAGCCCCGCCTGCTCTGCCGCAAGGAGACGTGCCCCCATGACGTCCACGGTGCCCACCACCGCCGTTCCGCACGGCGACGGACAGCTCCCGCCGATCACCATGTTCGGCCCGGACTTCCCGTACGCGTACGACGACTTCCTCGCCCACCCGGCGGGTCTGGGCCAGATACCGGCGACGGAGTTCGGCACCGAGGTCGCCGTCATCGGCGGCGGTCTGTCCGGCATCATCTCCGCCTACGAGCTGATGAAGATGGGCCTCAAGCCCGTCGTCTACGAGGCCGACCAGATCGGTGGCCGCCTGCGCACCGTCGGCTTCGAGGGCCCGGGCACCGAGGGCCTCACGGCGGAGATGGGCGCCATGCGCTTCCCGCCCTCCTCCACGGCGCTCCAGCACTACATCGACCTGGTCGGTCTGCAGACCCAGCCCTTCCCGAACCCGCTCGCCGAGGCCACCCCCTCGACGGTCGTGGACCTCAAGGGCGAGACCCACTACGCCGAGACCATCGCCGACCTCCCGCAGGTCTACCGCGACGTCGCCGCCGCGTGGAACGCCTGCCTCGACGAGGGCGCCGACTTCTCCGACATGAACCAGGCGATGCGCGAGCGGGACGTCCCGCGCATCCGCGAGATCTGGGCCAAGCTCGTCGAGAAGCTCGACAACCAGACCTTCTACGGCTTCCTGTGCGAGTCGCAGGCCTTCCAGTCCTTCCGCATGCGCGAGATCTTCGGCCAGGTCGGCTTCGGCACCGGCGGCTGGGACACCGACTTCCCGAACTCCATCCTGGAGATCCTGCGCGTCGTCTACACCGAGGCCGACGACCACCACCGCGGCATCGTCGGCGGCTCGCAGCAGCTGCCGATGCGCCTGTGGGAGCGCGAGCCCGAGAAGATCGTCCACTGGGCCCAGGGCACCTCCCTGTCCTCCCTGCACGAGGGCGCCCCGCGCCCGGCCGTGACCCGCCTGCACCGCACCGCGGGCAACCGCATCACGGTCACCGACGCCAACGGCGACATCCGCACCTACCGCGCGGCGATCTTCACCGCGCAGTCCTGGATGCTGCTGTCGAAGATCGAGTGCGACGACACGCTCTTCCCGATCGACCACTGGACGGCGATCGAGCGCACCCACTACATGGAGTCCTCGAAGCTCTTCATCCCGGTGGACCGCCCGTTCTGGCTGGACAAGGACGAGGAGACGGGCCGTGACGTCATGTCGATGACGCTCACGGACCGCATGACCCGCGGCACCTACCTGCTGGACAACGGCCCGGACCAGCCGGCCGTCATCTGCCTCTCGTACACCTGGTGCGACGACAGCCTGAAGTGGCTGCCGCTGTCCGCGAACGAGCGGATGGAGGTCATGCTGAAGTCCCTCGGCGAGATCTACCCCAAGGTCGACATCCGCCGCCACATCATCGGCAACCCGGTGACCGTGAGCTGGGAGAACGAGCCCTACTTCATGGGCGCGTTCAAGGCCAACCTGCCGGGCCACTACCGCTACCAGCGCCGCCTGTTCACCCACTTCATGCAGGACAGCCTCCCCGAGGACAAGCGCGGCATCTTCCTCGCGGGCGACGACATCTCCTGGACGGCCGGCTGGGCCGAGGGCGCCGTCCAGACCGCCCTGAACGCGGTCTGGGGCGTCATGCACCACCTCGGCGGCTCCACGGACGCCACCAACCCCGGCCCGGGCGACGTCTACGACGAGATCGCCCCGGTGGAACTCCCCGAGGACTGATCTTTCCAACGCGCCGCTCGCGCGGCTCGGCCCTGGCGGGCCTCCCCGGCTTCGCGCCGCTGCGACAGCCTCCGGCTGTCGTACGCGGGGCGGGGCCGGTTCGCTTGTGAGGCGCTGGGGGCGGAGGGCCGGTCAGCCCCGCCCGGCCGGGCGCCGGCCCGTCGGGGTCAGCAGGCAGCGGCCCACCAGGCCCACGCCGGCGTCGAGGGACTCCTCGAACTCCTCCGCCAGCTCGGGGGAGCGGCGCAGGCTCCACAGCATCCGGGCCGCCGCCCAGGCGCCCGCGCGGGCGCGCTCCAGGCTCCAGGAGCCGAGCAGGTGCGTCAGCGGGTCGGCGATCTCCAGCAGGTCCGGGCCCGGCATCAGGTCCTCCCGGATGCGCTCCTCCAGGGAGACCAGGGTGTCGCCGACCCGGTGGAAGTCGGCCTCCAGGGCCGCCGGCGCGCAGTTCAGCACCCGGCAGGTGGACACCACCGCCAGGGCCAGGTCGTGCCCGATGTGGGCGTTGATCCCGGCCAGCGCGTGCTGGAGCGGGCGCACCCCCGGGTGGCGGCGGTACTGGAGCAGCGGGCGCCAGCAGGCCGGCGCCCGTTCCGATTCCACCGCCGTGAGGTAGCGCTCCGCGAACCGGATGCTCAGCGCCTCGGCCCGCCGGGGCTCGGGGAAGGCCCCGTGCTCGATCCGCTCGTGCAGGGTCTGCGTCACGGTCAGGTACACCCGGTTGAAGACGGCCACGCCGTCCTGCGCGGGCAGCCGCTCGTCGAGGACGCGCATCCGCGCGAGTACCGCTTCCATGACAGGCAAGCGTCGCAGCCCGGGCGCCCGGCGCGGGGAACTTGGCCGTACGCTTCGCCGGTTCGGGCGAAACGCCGTCAACCCCGCTTGTCCTCCGCCTTCTCGGCGCTGTCGTAGGTCGAGGTGCCCTCGTCCAGCAGCGGCTCCTGGCGCTTGAGGTGCTCCGGGGCGAAGTAGCGCAGCGCGTGGTAGCCGGTGATCACCACGATCGTGCCGAGCGCGATGCCGCCCAGCTCGAAACTGTCGGTGAAGTGCAGCTTCACCCCGCCGACGCCGATGATGATGCCCGCGGCGGCCGGGACCAGGTTCAGCGGATTGCGCAGGTCCACCCGGCCGTTGAGCCAGATCTGCGCGCCGAGCAGGCCGATCATGCCGTACAGGATCACGGTGATCCCGCCGAGCACCCCGCCGGGGATCGCGGCGACGACCGCCCCGAACTTCGGACACAGACCGAAGAGCAGCGCGAAACCGGCCGCCGCCCAGTAGGCCGCCGTGGAGTAGACCCGGGTGGCGGCCATGACCCCGATGTTCTCGGAGTACGTGGTGTTCGGCGGGCCGCCGACCGCCGTGGACAGGATGGACGCCGCACCGTCGGCGGCGATGGCCGCACCGAGCTTGTCGTCGAGGGCGTCCCCGGTCATCTCGCCGACGGCCTTGATGTGCCCGGCGTTCTCGGCGATCAGCGCGATCACCACCGGGAGCGCGATCAGGATCGCCGACCACTCGAAGGACGGCCCGTGGAACGACGGCAGCCCGATCCAGTCGGCCTTGCCCACGCCGGAGAGGTCGAGCCGCCAGTGGTCCACGGCCTCGGTCCCGCCCGCCGGGGAGTGGATCTTGCCGAAGACCAGGTCGAAGACCCAGGAGACCGCGTACCCGAAGACCAGCCCCAGGAAGATCGCGATCCGCGACCAGAAACCGCGCAGGCACACCACGGCCAGACCGGTGAACAGCATGGTCAGCAGGGCCGTCCACTGGTCCTGCGGCCAGTACGTCGCCGCCGTCACCGGCGCCAGGTTGAACCCGATCAGCATCACGACCGCGCCCGTCACCACCGGCGGCATCGCCGCGTGGATGATCCGCGCGCCGAACCGCTGGACGGCCAGGCCCGCCAGGAACAGCGCCACCCCGACCACGAACACCGCGCCCGTGACCACGGCGCTGTCCCCGCCGCCGGCCCGGATCGCCGCCGCCACGCCCACGAAGGAGAGCGAGCAGCCCAGGTACGAGGGGACCCGCCCGCGCGTGGCGAGCAGGAAGACGGCGGTGGCGATGCCCGACATCATGATGGCGAGGTTCGGGTCCAGGCCCATGAGGACCGGCGAGACGAAGCTCGCGCCGAACATCGCGACCACGTGCTGGGCGCCGAGCCCGGCGGTGCGCGGCCACGACAGCCGCTCGTCCGGCCGTACCACCGCGCCGGGGGCGGGGGTCCGCCCGTCTCCGTGCAGGGTCCAGCGCAGGCCGAAGCCCATGTTCCACCACTTCCGTTCCGCCGAGAGGTCAAGGATCATGACCGCAGGGCGGCCAGCGATATATTACGGCCGGATAGCAGCTGGTTCGTCCCGATTGATGGCATCCCCGGCGCCCTCCGGAGACCTCGGCCGCAGCATCGACGCCCCCGGGACCAGCGCGCACGCCAGCAGCGTCACCAGCCCGAACGACACCACCAGCGACGTCGCGTCCGCCACCGCCCCGATCGCCGACGGGGCGATCAGCCCCGAGGTGTACGTGATGGTCGCGACCCCGGCGATGGCCTGCGCCGGAGCCGGCCCGCTGCGCCCCGCCGCCGCGAAGGCCAGCGGCACCACCACCGCGATGCCGAGCCCGATCATCCCGAACCCCGCCATGGCCGCGGCCGGGTGCCGGACGGTCACCACCAGCAGCCCGCCCAGGGCGGCCAGCACACCGCCCGCCCGGACGGTGCGCACCGCCCCGAACCGGTCCACGACCCGGTCCCCGGCCAGCCGGGCCACGGCCATGGTCAGGGCGAACGCGGTGGTGGAGGCGGCCGCCGTACCGGCCTCGGTGCCCAGCACGTCCCGCAGGAACACCGCCGACCAGTCCAGGCTCGCGCCCTCGGCGAAGACCGCGCAGAACCCCACGGCCCCGATCAGCACGGCCGCCTTCGGGGGCCGGGCGAAGCGCGGGGGCGCCTCCTCCTCGGGCTCGCTGCGCAGGTCCAGCACCCCGCGTACGGCGGCCAGCCCGGCCGCGGTCAGGACGAGGGAGGCGACCAGGTGGTGCAGGCGGGCGTCGGTCCCGGCGTGCGCGGCGACCGTGCCGGCGGCCGAGCCGAGCAGGGCGCCCACGCTCCACATCCCGTGCAGCGAGGACATGACCGAGCGGCCGAGGCGGTTCTCGGTCTCCACCCCGAGCGCGTTCATCGCCACGTCCGCCGTCCCGGAGGCGGCCCCGTAGGCGAAGAGGGCGCAGCACAGGGTCACCAGGTTCGGGGCGAGTGCGGGCAGGAGGAGGGACAGCGTCCACAGGGACAGCAGCCCGCGCAGCGCGGCCCGGGCGCCGAAGCGGTGGTTGACCCGGCCGGCCAGTGGCATGGCGAGGGCCGCACCGAGGGCGGGGAAGGCGAGGGCCAGGCCCAGGGTGCCCGCGCCGATCTGGGCGTGCTCCTGGATCCAGGGGATACGGGTGGCGAAGGAGCCCGTCACGGCGCCGTGGGCGCAGAAGACGGCGGCTATCGCGAAGCGGGCGCGGCACAGGCGTGCCGGGCTGAGGTCGGGTTCCCCGGTCGTCATGGAATTAAATTATCAGGGAGGCTGCCTGATAATTGAAGTCCTTTCCTTAGGATGGCTCCCGTGACCCCTGTGAAGGCGATGTCCCCCGCCGCTTCCGCCCCCGCCGCCCCGGCCCCGTCACCGGCCTCGCCGAGCACGGCCCGGGCCATGAACGACCGCCTGGCGCTCGAACTGCTCCAGGCGGAGGGGCCGCTGACGGCCACCCAGCTCAAGCAGCTGACCGGGCTCTCCCGCCCCTCCGTCGCCGACCTGCTGGAACGGCTGGGCGCGGCCGGGCTGGTGGAGGTCGTGGGGGAGTCCGGCGAACAGCGGCGCGGCCCCAACGCCCGCGTCTACGGGATCGTGGCCCGGCGGGCCCACCTGGCCGCCCTGGACGTGCGCACCGACAGCGCGACCGCGGTGGTCACGGACCTCCTCGGCCGCCCGCTGGCCAGCGCCGAGCTGCCCGTCGACGCCGTCGGCGAGGCCGTGGACCGGCTGGAGGCCCTGGCCCGGGAGGCGGGCGCGCGGGAGCTGCACACGGTGGTCGTCGGCGCGCCGGGCCTGGTCGCCCCGGCCACCGGCGAGCTGCGCGACAGCGGCGGCCTGCCCGCCTGGCACCGGGACCTGGTGGCCGCCCTCCAGCGGCGGCTGACCGCCACGGTGGTGGTGGAGAACGAGACCAACCTGGCGGCCCTGGCCGAACAGCGCCTGGGCGCCGCCAGGGACGTGGACTCCTTCGTGCTGCTGTGGCTCGGCGACGGGGTCGGGGCCGCCGTGGTCCTCGACGGCCGACTGCGGCGGGGCGCCTCCGGCGGGGCGGGCGAGATCGGCTTCCTGCCGGTGCCCGGCACCGGGGCGCTGCCCTCCGCGACCGACTGCGGCGGCGGTTTCCACGCCCTGGCCGGCCGGGCGGCGGTGGCCGCGCTGGCGGCCGAGCACGGATTCGGCGGGTCCGTGGAGGAGGCCCTCGCCGGAGCCGCCGGGGAGGCCTTCCTGGAGGCCCTCGCCGAACGGCTCGCCCTCGGGGCGGCGGCCGTCGCCGCGGTCCTGGACCCGGGGTGCGTGGTCCTCGGCGGGGAGCTCGGCCGCGCGGGCGGCGAGGCCCTGGCCGCGTGGGTCGCCCGCCGCCTGGCCGCCCTGAGCCCGGTCCCGACCGAGGTCCGCGCCACGGCCCTCGGCGACCCGGCGGTCCTGGAGGGCGCCCGCCTGGCCGCCCGCGAGGCCGCCCAGTCCCTCCTGTTCGCGGGCTGACCGGACGGCCCCGGCCGCCGGTGCTCTCCAACGCCGCGCGGGCCATCTACAGCCTCGCCGGCGTTTGAGGCGGGGGGTCTGGGGCGGAGCCCCAGGGTCTTTCAGCCGGCCCGGCGCTGTCGCCCGAGGAACTCACCGAAGGTGATCCGGCCGACCGCCCGGTCAGGGGCCAGGTTCCCGCCCCGCCGGAACGCGGCGTACGCCCGCCCCGCAAGCGGCACCCCCACCACCCGCCGCCCGCTCCCCACCGCGGCGAGGTACGCGCGCCCCCACTCCTCCAGGCTCCGGACCTCCGGCCCGCCCATGTCCGGCACCCGCCCCGCCGCCGCCGGAACCGCCAGCTCCGCGAGCCGGTCCGCGACCTCCTCGACCGCGATCGGCTGGACCCGTACGCCCTTGGGCAGCGGGACCACCGGCAGCAGCGGGAGCTTCGCCAGCGAGGCCGTCGCCTGCGCCACCAGGTCGTGGAACTGGGTGGTCCGCAGGATGGTGACCCCGAGCCCCGACCCCTCCAGCAGCCGTTCCACCCGCAGCTTCGTCCGGTAGTAGCCGAACGGCACCACGTCCACTCCGACGATCGAGATGTAGACGAGGTTCGTGACGGTCCCGGCGCGCCGGGCCGCGTCGATCAGGTGCCCGGCGGCCACGTCGTCGCCCCCGCGCGGCGAGCTCGCGCAGTGGACGACGACCTGCGCGCCCGCCATCGCCGCGTCCAGCCCCCTGCCGTCGCGCAGGTCGACCGGGTACTCGGCGGAGCTCCGGCTCAGCGCCCGGACCTCGTGGCCCTGCTCCCGCAGCATGCGGACCACCAGGGCTCCGAGAGTGCCGGTGCCGCCGGTGACGAGGATCGTGCTCATGATGGGGTGTCCTTCCGCATCGGAATGCCTGTTCCCAAGGGACAGCGCAGGGCCCCGGAACGTGACACCAGCGCCCGAAGAACGGGCGAGGACCCGGTGGCCGCCGGGCCACCGGGTCCTCACCTCTCGCTCACCCGCCGGGTGTCAGCAGGCGCCCAGGTCCTTCCAGACGCCCCACTGTCCGGTGGTGCCGGGTTCCTCGTTCTGGGTCCACCACTGGGCCTTCCAGTTGTGGCCCTGGTGCGAGACCACGTTCCCGCTGTTGTAGACCGTGCCCGCCACGTACGCCGGGTTGGTGCAGGTCCCGCCCGGGGGCGTGGTCGGCGTCGTCGGGGGAGTGGTCGGCGGGGTGGTGGGAGGCGTCGTCGGGGGCTGGCTGCCGCCCGGCTCCGTCAGGGTGGTGCCGCGCGCCAGGTCACCGGCGAGGGCGTACGTGGTGCCGGAGACGTTCACCGTCCAGTTGGAGGGCGTGGACACCGGAAGGTAGTAGTTGAACGCCAGGTCGACCGTGGCGCCCGGGGCCAGCGACTGCCAGGCCGGGAGCTTCAGCGAGACCCGCTGGAAGTCGCCCTTCAGGCCGCCGACGTTGCTGCCGGAGTGGCCGGTGGCGATCACCTTCGTGCCGAAGCCGGACTGGTCGGAGGCGTTGGCCGGGGCCGAGGTGCCGTAGTCGAACTGGAACTCGGTGCCGCCGGGCAGCGTGGTCTTCGTGTTGTTGGTGATCTTCAGCTTCGGGGTGATCGGGTAGTTGGAGTCGCCCAGCTTGAAGTCCGTGAACTCCGTCCTGATGTCCACCGCCTGCGCGGGGAGCGCGCCGCCGGCCTTCTTCGCGCCGTACGGGGCGGCCGCCTTGAACTTGTCGTACATCAGGGAGGTGAGCGTGTCGCCCATCTCGTACTGGCCCTTGGCCGCGTTGTAGGAGTAGTCGCCCGCCAGCTCCCAGACCATCGTGCCGCCGATGCCCTTGTCCACCACGTAGTCGGCCTTGGCGGCGACGGACTGCTCGTCCTCCGTCGACAGGAAGACCTTCTTCTGCGCGTTCCACAGCCAGGGCGCCACCAGCGTGGAGTCGTACTTGCGGGCGTAGGTGCCGGTCAGGGTGGTGTTCGCGGGGAAGCCGTACTTCGTGACGTAGTCGCCGACGACGCCCTTCTCCAGGTTCTTCGCGTGCCACATCGGGTTCGAGCCCGCGGGGGACTCGACGCCGTTGGCGTCCAGGTCGTGCCAGAGGTTGTCGATGCCGACCGCGCCGTCACCGCACTTGGTCAGGCCGGCGCCCGCCGGGCAGCTGGTGGCCGGGGCCTTGCCCCACAGGCCGTCGGTGCCGCCCTGCACGTTCTTGAAGCCGCGGGTGTAGTACGGCAGGCCGATGTTGATCCGGCCCGACGGCATCGAGCCGCGGAAGTAGTGGTAGGCCCAGTCGGTGTTGAGGTAGCCGACGCCGCCGTACTGGGAGGTGGAGTAGACGCCCGCGGCCGCCAGTTCGGCGTCCTTGCCGTCGTCGAAGAGGGAGGCGTTGGGGCCGACGTACTCGTTCCAGGCGCCGTGCAGGTCGTAGGACATGATGTTGACGTAGTCCAGGTACTTCTGCATCTGGAACGTCTCCATGCCCCGCAGCAGGTAGCCGGAGGAGGGGGCGGCGACGGACAGCAGGTAGTGCTTGCCGTCGGCGGCGCCGGCGCGGTCGAGCTTCTCGCGCAGCGACTTCATCAGGGCCGCGTAGCCCTGGACCAGCCCGGCCCGGCGGGCGTTGGACAGCTGCCAGTCCAGCGGGTTGCCCGCGTCCTTCATGGTGGTCGGGTACTCGTAGTCGATGTCGACGCCGTTGAACCCGTACTTCCGGATGAACTCGACCGAGGAGTCCGCGAAGGTGTCGATGCCGGCCTGGTTGACGGAGCCGTCGGCGTTGGTGGCCATCGAGTAGAAGCCGCCGGAGGCGACCCGGTTGCCGTCGTCGCCGAAGTAGCCGCCGGTCTCGGCCCAGCCGCCCACCGAGACCAGCGTCTTGACGTTCGGGTACTGCTTCTTGAACTTGTTCAGCAGGTTGAAGTGGCCCTTGTAGGGGAGGGCCGGGTCCATCTCGGCGCCGGCGACGCCCGGCCAGGTCATCCCGGTGGCGGCGTTGCCCGGGCCGTCCGCCCCGACCGAGATCCTGTTGTCCGCGCCGACGTGGGCGAAGGCGTAGTTCAGGTGGGTGACCTTGGACCACGGGACGTTGTTGGCGAGGTAGGCGGGGGTGCCGTCCTTGCCCGTGCGCCAGCCGGTGAAGTAGCCGATGACGCGGCGCTGGTGGTCCGCACCCATCCTCTCGCGGCCTTCGGAGTCGTAGACGGAGCAGTACGGGACGTCCACTCCGGCCGTCTTGTACAGCCCGTCGGGTCGGCAGCTTTCTCCCCCAGACTCCGTCTGGGGGGACCCCCAGGCGGCGTGCGAAAAGCCCGTCGCCAATGCGGGTAGCAGCAGCCCGGCGATCGCGGCGCCGGATGCCAGGAGCATCGCTCTCGTACGTGTGGGGGACGGCATGGTGCCTCCTGGGGAGGGGAGGATGGCAGGACCAACGTGCAGCAACAGGCGTAAAGCTGGCGCTGGTTGGCCCGTGACGTGCGCACGTCGGCAGGGCCGGCTCCCGGGAAGATGAAGGGAACGTTAAGAGGACTAGACCAACCCGTCAATAGGTCTGGACCAACCTCGGATCCGGAGCGTTCACGGCACCGCCGGCGCAAGAGGAGCGCTCAAGGACGGGGGGCTTGTGAGCCAGGCCACAGCATTTCCCCGCATGGCTGCCGATCCCCCGTGGCACACTGGCCCTAGTACCAGTAGCAGCGCACTCCGGGGTCGGTGTAATTCCGAACCGGCGGTATAGTCCGCGACCCGTCCGCAGCCAGCGGCCGGTTGACCAGGTGAAATTCCTGGACCGACGGTTAAAGTCCGGATGGGAGGCAGTGCGCGGCGGGCAGTCACCGGTACGCCGCCGTCGGCGGTCCATCGGCGTGTTCCCCAGGGGATACGTGTCGGACGGGCCGTATTCCCGGCCTCGGCGTCCCCGCGTGCGCTTTCCCGCTTCATCTGTCGTATCCCGACAGGCCCCGGAGTCCGTGCCCGATGAGGCAGGAGGACCCGGTGGCGACACACGCCGCGCAGGCAGCACCCGACCCGAGCATCACCGCGATGCGCCGGGCCATCGAGCTGGCCTCCCGCGGACTCGGCTCCACCAGCCCCAATCCCGTCGTCGGCTGCGTCATCACCGACCCCGAGGGCGTCGTCGTCGGCGAGGGCTGGCACCAGCGGGCCGGCGGCCCCCACGCCGAGGTCCACGCCCTGCGCGCGGCCGGCGAGGCCGCCCGCGGCGCCACCGCCTACGTCACCCTCGAACCCTGCAACCACACCGGCCGCACCGGCCCCTGCGCGCAGGCCCTCATCGAGGCCGGCATCACCCGCGTGGTCTACGCCGTCTCCGACCCGAACCCGCAGGCCAGCGGCGGTGGCGCCACCCTGCGCGCCGCCGGGATCACCACCGAGGCGGGCCTCCTGGCCGACGAGGCAGAACAGGGCAACGCCGCCTGGCTCACCTCCGTACGCCTGGGCCGCCCCCACGTCACCTGGAAGTACGCCGCCACCCTCGACGGCCGCAGCGCCGCCGAGGACGGCAGCAGCCGCTGGATCACCTCCCCGGAGTCCCGCGCCGACGTCCACCGGCTGCGCGCCGAGGCCGACGCCGTCCTCGTCGGCGGCGGCACCCTGCGCACCGACGACCCCCACCTGGCCGTACGGGGCATCGACGGCGCCGTGCAGCCGCTGCGCGTCGCCCTCGACACCCGCGCCGGACTGCTCCCCACGGCCCGCATCCTCGACGACGCGGCCCCCACCCTGATCGTCACCGGCGAGGACGCCGACACCCGCCACCTGCCCGGCGCCGACATCCTGCGGCTGCCCCTGCACGACGGCCGCGTCCCCGTCCCGTCCCTGCTCACCGAGCTGTACGCCCGCGGGGTGCGCTCCGTCCTCCTCGAAGGCGGACCCACCCTCGCCGGAGCCTTCCTGGAGGCCGGGGCCGTCGACCGCGTCGTCGGCTACATCGCCCCCGCCCTCCTCGGTGCCGGCCCCGCCGCCCTCGGCGGCGCCGGCATCACGAACATCGCCCACGCCGTACGCCTCGACATCACCGAGGCCGTGCGCAGCGGCACCGATCTGCGTATCACCGCCGTCCCCGCCAACGCCCCCAAGGAGCACTGAGTGTTCACCGGAATCGTCGAAGAACTGGGCGAGGTCACCGCCGTCGAGCAGCTCGCCGAGGCCTCCCGCTTCCGCCTGCGCGGCCCCGTCGTGACCGAGGGCGCCAAGCACGGCGACTCGATCGCCGTCAACGGCGTCTGCCTCACCGTCGTGGAGACCGCCGACGGCGAGTTCACCGCCGACGTCATGCAGGAGACCCTCGACCGCTCCAGCCTCGGCGCCCTGGACAAGGGCTCCCGGGTCAACCTGGAGCGCCCCATGGCCCTCGGCGGCCGGCTCGGCGGCCACCTGGTCCAGGGACACGTGGACGGCACCGGCGAGATCCTCTCCCGCACCCCCTCCGAGCACTGGGAGATCGTCAAGATCGCGCTCCCGGGGAACCTCGCCCGGTACGTCGTGGAGAAGGGCTCCATCACGGTCGACGGCGTCAGCCTCACCGTCGTCGAGGCCGCCGCCGACTACTTCACCATCAGCCTCATCCCCACCACCCTCGCGCTGACCACCCTGGGCATCAAGCAGCCCGGCGACCCGGTCAACCTGGAGGTGGACGTCCTCGCCAAGTACGTCGAGCGCCTGCTCGCCGCCGGCGTGAACCCGCTGCACGCCGAGGAGGGGCAGAAGTGAGCGCCCTGACCTGGCTGAACTCCGAAGCCTTCACCGCCTTCGGCCAGAAGATCATCTGGTCCGACGCGATCGGCAACACCATGGGCCTCGCCGCCCTCGCCCTCGGCTGGCGGCGCTCCATATGGACCTGGCCGACCCAGTTCCTCTCCGGCGCCATCCTCTTCGTCGCCTTCGCCGCCGGCCACCTCTCCGGCAACGCCGGCAAGCAGGTCGTCGTCATGCTGGTCGCCCTGTGGGGCTGGGCCCAGTGGACCCGCGGCAAGCGGCAGGCCCAGGACGCCTCCCTCGCCGTCCGCTTCGCCACCTGGCGCGAGCGCGGCGCGCTCCTCGGCGCCGCCGCCGTCGGCACCCTCGCCGTCACCGGGCTGTTCACCCTCTACCCGTGGATGTCCTGGAACCCGCTGCCGGACGCCTACATCTTCGTCGGCACCATCGTCGCCATGTACGCCCAGGCCAAGGGCCTCGTCGAGTTCTGGTTCGCCTGGCTCCTCGTCGACGCGGTCGGCGTCCCCCTCGCCTTCACCAGCGGCTACGCCTTCTCCGCGTTCGTCTACGTGATCTACGGAGCCCTCGTGCTCTGGGGTGCCTACGACTGGTACCAGCGCTCCCGCACCAACCCCGCCCCGGCCCTCGAAGGAGCAACGGCATGACCCCCGTCCTCAAGCCCGTGCCCGACCCGGTCGACCCCGGCGCCGAGGAGTCCTTCCGCCTCGACCCCGTCGAGCAGGCCATCCGCGACATCGCAGCCGGCCGCCCCGTGGTCGTCGTCGACGACGAGGACCGCGAGAACGAGGGCGACCTCGTCATCGCCGCCGAGAAGGCCACCCCCGAGATCGTCGCGTTCATGATGAGCGAGTGCCGGGGCCTGATCTGCGCCCCGATGGAGGGCCCCGAGCTGGACCGCCTCGACCTCCCGCAGATGGTCAGCAACAACACCGAGTCGATGAAGACCGCCTTCACCGTCTCCGTCGACGCCGGCGCCGCCCACGGCGTCACCACCGGCATCTCCGCCGCCGACCGCGCCACCACCCTGCGCCTGCTCGCCAACGGCACCTCCGAGGCCGGCGACTTCGTCCGCCCCGGCCACGTCTTCCCGCTGCGCGCCAAGCCCGGCGGCGTCCTGGTCCGCAACGGCCACACCGAGGCCGCCGTCGACCTCGCCCGCCTCGCGGGCCTGCGCCCGGCCGGCGCCATCGTGGAGATCGCCGGCGAGGACGGCGTCATGCTGCGCCTGCCCGAGCTGATCCCCTTCGCCCGCAAGCACGGACTGACGATCATCTCCATCGAGGACCTGATCGCCTACCGCCGCTCCGCCGAGCCCACCGTCCGCCGCGAGGCCGAGGTCAGCCTGCCGACCGCCGCCGGCGAGTTCACCGCGTACGGCTACCGCTCCACCGTCGACGGCGTCGAGCACGTCGCCCTCGTCCACGGCGAGGTCGGCGACGGCGAGGACGTCCTCGTCCGCATGCACTCCGAGTGCCTGACCGGCGACATCTTCCAGTCGCAGCGCTGCGACTGCGGCCCCCAGCTCCAGGCCGCCATGGCCCGGGTCCAGGCCGAGGGCCGGGGCGTGGTCGTCTACCTGCGCGGCCACGAGGGACGCGGCATCGGACTGCTGTCCAAGATGCGCGCCTACGAGCTCCAGGAGCGCGGCCGCGACACCCTGGACGCCAACCTGGAACTGGGCCTGCCCGCCGACGCCCGCGACTACGGGGCCGGCGCCCAGATCCTCGCCGACCTGGGCGTGCACAGCGTCCGGCTGCTGACCAACAACCCCGACAAGGCCGCCGCCCTCGAAGAGCACGGCATCTCCGTCGCCGGCCGGGAGCCCATGCCCGTCGAGGCCGGCCAGCACAACCTGCGGTACCTGCGCACCAAGCGGGACCGGATGGGCCACGACCTGCCCTGGCTGGAGGGGGCCGTACCCACCTCCGCCTGCGGCAACCAGTAACCCGCACACCACGCACCACGCACACCACACACCCGTCAACCCGGTACCGAACCGGAACCCCTGAGGAGCAGAGCTGTGAGCGGCAAGGGCGCACCCGTACTGAGCGTGAAGAACTGCGGCGACCTCCGGGTGGCCGTCATCGCGGCCCAGTGGCACGAGAAGGTCATGGACGGCCTGGTCGACGGAGCCCTGCGGGCCCTGCACGAGCTGGGCATCGACGAGCCCACCGTGCTGCGCGTCCCCGGCAGCTTCGAGCTCCCGGTCGTGGCGAAGGTGCTCGCAGGCCGCGGCTACGACGCCATCGTCGCCCTCGGCGTGGTCATCCGCGGCGGCACCCCGCACTTCGACTACGTCTGCCAGGGCGTCACCCAGGGCCTGGTACAGGTGTCGATCGACACCGGAGTCCCCGTCGGCTTCGGCGTCCTGACCTGCGACAACGACGAGCAGGCGCTGGACCGCGCCGGCCTTGAGGGGTCGAACGAGGACAAGGGCCACGAAGCGGTCACCGCCGCCGTTTCCACCGCCATGACCCTGCGGACCGTCAGCGAACCCTGGCGGCAGTCCAAGGGGTGAACCCCGGCACCGGGGGGCCCGGGTGAACCCGTACCCTAAGGGCATCATGGCGAACGAACCCACTAAGAGCTTCGAAGAGCTCTTCACCGAGCTCCAGCTCAAGGCCGCCGAAGGCGACCCCAGCACCTCCCGCACCGCCGAGCTCGTCGGCAAGGGCGTCCATGCCATCGGCAAGAAGATCGTCGAAGAGGCAGCCGAGGTCTGGATGGCCGCCGAGTACGAGGGCAAGGAAGCCGCCGCCGAGGAGATCTCC
Source organism: Streptomyces sp. NPDC029216 (assembly GCF_040648015.1). Classification (NCBI taxonomy): domain Bacteria; kingdom Bacillati; phylum Actinomycetota; class Actinomycetes; order Kitasatosporales; family Streptomycetaceae; genus Streptomyces; species Streptomyces sp. NPDC029216. Next base: position 66,126 of record NZ_JBEZWL010000024.1, read on the forward strand.
CAGCTGCTCTACCACGTCCAGGTGATGATGGTGGCGCGCGGGATCTCCCTCGACGACGTCTACTCCCACCTCTAGGCCGGAGCTCTTCACCGCGGGCCCCCGCCCACCCACCCCTTACGCATCTACGCACCGAAGGAAGCCCCCCATGCTGCGCATCGCCGTCCCCAACAAGGGTTCGCTCTCCGGACCGGCGTCGGAGATGCTCCATGAGGCCGGCTACCGCCAGCGCAAGGAGTCCAAGGAACTCGTCACGGTCGACCCCGACAACGAGGTCGAGTTCTTCTACCTCCGCCCGAAGGACATCGCGATCTACGTCGCGTCGGGCAAGCTCGACATCGGCATCACCGGCCGCGACCTGCTGCTGGACTCCGGGGCGAACGCCGAGGAGATCCTGCCGCTGAACTTCGGCCGCTCCACCTTCCGCTACGCCACCAAGCCCGGCACCGCGAAGGGCCCCGAGGACTTCGGCGGGATGACGATCGCCACCTCCTACGAGGGCATCGTCGCCAAGCACCTCGCCGACCAGGGCATCGACGCCTCCGTCGTCCACCTGGACGGCGCCGTCGAGACCGCCATCGAGCTCGGCGTCGCCCAGGTCATCGCCGACGTCGTCGAGACCGGCACCAGCCTGCGCAACGCCGGCCTGGAGGTCATCGGCGAGCCGATCCTCAAGTCCGAGGCGACCGTCATCCGCCGCACCGGCGCCGGCGTGGACGACCCCAAGGTCGCGCAGTTCCTGCGCCGCCTCCAGGGCGTCCTGGTGGCCCGCAGCTACGTGATGATGGACTACGACTGCCGCGCCGAGCACCTGGAGCGCGCCGTCGCCCTCACCCCGGGCCTGGAGTCGCCGACGGTCTCCCCGCTCCACAACGAGGGCTGGGTCGCGGTCCGCGCCATGGTCCCCGCCAAGGACGCCCAGCGCATCATGGACGACCTGTACGAGCTCGGCGCGCGCGCGATCCTCACCACCTCGATCCACGCCTGCCGCCTCTGACCGGCCGGCCCGTTCCCAGAAGGCACCCCACAGCACCATGAGCGAGTCCGCCGCCCAGCCCACCCTGCCCGAACTGCCGGTCACCTTCCGGCCGAACCGCACCCGGGCGGTGCTGCTGGGCGTCGGCCTCGTCATGTTCGCCACCATCACGGCGATCGCGCTGCTGCTGGAGAACCTCAGCCCCGGCGAGCGGGTCAGCTTCGTCGTCACCGCCACCCTGATGGCCTCCGTCCTGGTCCTGCTCAGCCGCCCCAAGGTGGTCGCGGACGAGGCCGGGGTCACCGTGGTCAACCTCACCACCACCCGCCGCCTGGAGTGGGCGCAGATCCTGCGCGTCAACCTCCGCCCCGGCGACCCGTGGGTGTTCCTCGACCTGAACGACGGCACCAGCCTGCCCGCCCTGGGCATCCAGCCCGGCATCGCCAAGGCACGCGCCATCGGCGACGCCCGCGCCCTGCGCGCCCTCGCCGAGATCCGCGGAACCGGCGCGGCCGACCACTGAGCCCGCCGGACCTCGTCGCTGCGTCCCATTGCGGCGGCGATCTCAATGACTACCCTGGTGGGGCGGCGCACCAGAGCGCCCACCCACCCGCCCCGGGACCCCGAGGCCCGTGGGCACCTGCAACCAGAGGAGTGACTCCCTCCAGCAATGGACGGATCGTCCGGTAGTACCCGCGCCGCCCTCCCCGTGGAGGCGGCGGCATGACCATCCCGCTACTCCTGCTCGTGGCGGCCTTCGCCCTGATCCTCGCCAACGGTTTCTTCGTGGCGGCCGAGTTCGGCCTCGTCACGGTGGAGAAGCCCGAGGCCGAACGGGCCGCAGCCGAAGGTGACCGCCGTGCCCGCACGGTGGTCGAAGCCCTGCGGGAGCTGTCCTTCCAGCTCTCCGGCACCCAGCTCGGCATCACCATCACCTCCCTCGTGGTCGGCATGCTCGCCGAACCGGCCCTCGCCGTGCTGCTGTCGAAGCCGCTCGCCGCGACCGGCCTGCCCGAGGGGGCCGTCCCCGGCGCCGCCGTCCTCATCGGCATGCTGCTCGCCTCCGCCGTCCAGATGGTCGTCGGCGAGCTCGTCCCGAAGAACTGGGCGGTCTCCAAGCCGCTCCAGGTGGCGAGGTTCGTCGCCGGCCCGCAGCGGGCCTTCTCCCGGGCCCTGCGGCCCGTCATCGCCGGCCTCAACGCCGTCGCGAACCGCCTCGTGCGGGCGCTCGGCGTCGAGCCCGCCGAGGAGATGGCCTCCGCCCGCACCCCCGGCGAGCTGGTCTCCCTGGTCCGCCATTCGGCCCAGGCCGGCGCCCTCGAACAGGACACCGCCGACCTCTTCGTACGGACCCTCTCGCTGGGCGAGCTCACCGCGCAGCACGTCATGACCCCCCGGGTGAAGGTCAGCGCCCTCCAGCACTCGGCCACCGCCGCCGACGTGCTGAACCTGACCCGCGCCACCGGACTCTCCCGCTTCCCGGTCTACCGCGAGCGCATCGACGAGATCACCGGGGTCGTCCACCTCAAGGACGCCCTCGCCGTGCCCGAGTCCGAGCGCGCCCGCACGACCGTCGACGGGATCTGCGTCGCCCCGCTGCTGGTGCCCGGCTCCCTGCCCGTCCAGCCGCTGCTGGAGCGGCTGCGCAGCGAACAGCCGATGGCCGTGGTGGTCGACGAGTACGGCGGCACCGCCGGCGTCGTCACCCTGGAGGACATCGTGGAGGAACTCGTCGGCGAGGTCCGCGACGAGCACGACCTCGCCGAGGACGACAGCCCCGAACTGGCCGCCGTCCCCACCGAGGACGGCCGGCCCTCCTGGGACGCCGACGGCAGCTGCCGCGTGCACACCCTGCGCCGCATAGGCCTGGAGGTGCCCGAGGGCCCGTACGAGACCGTCGCGGGCCTCGTCGCCGACCTCCTGGGCCGCATCCCCGCCCCCGGGGACCGGGCCGAGCTGCCCGGCTGGAAGCTCTCCGTCCGCCAGGTCCGCCGCAACCGCGCCGAGCGGGTGAGGCTGGTCCGCCTGACGGCCGTACCGCACGCCGCCGTCGAGCTCGAATTCACCCCGCGGGCCGCCCGCATCAACGGCCAGCAGCGCGCCGAACTGGAAGGGGCCGCCCGGTGAACGCCCTCCAGTTGCTCTTCGCCCTGCTCCTGGTCCTGGCCAACGGTTTCTTCGTCGGCGCCGAGTTCGCGCTCGTCTCCGTACGCCGCAGCCAGATCGAACCCCTGGCGGCCGGCTCCAAGCGGGCCCGCCAGGTGCTGTACGGCCTGGAGAACCTGCCGCGGATGATGGCGGCCGCCCAGTTCGGCATCACCCTGTGCTCGCTCACCCTGGGCGCGGTCGCCGAGCCGACCGTGGCCAGGCTGCTGGAGCCCGTCTTCGAGGCCGTGCACATCCCCGAGGGGCTGGTCCATCCGCTCGGCTACGCCGTGGCACTGGCCGCCGTGGTCTTCCTGCACCTGGTCATCGGCGAGATGGTCCCCAAGAACCTCGCCATGGCCGCCCCCGAGAAGGCCTCCCTGTGGTTCAGCCCCGGCCTGGTGGCCTTCGCCCGCGTCTGCGGGCCGGTCACCACAGCCCTGGGCGCCTGCGCCGCGCTCGTCCTGCGGCTCTTCAAGGTGGAGCCGAAGGACGAGGTGGAGGCCGTGTACACCAGCGCGCAGCTGGGCCGGCTCGTCGAGGACTCCCGGCAGGCCGGGCTCCTCGAACCGGTCGAGCAGGAGCGCCTGGAGGACGCCCTGGAGCTGGGCAGCCGCCCGGTCACCGACGTCCTGCTGGCCCCGGGCCGGCTGGTCACGGTCGGCCCGGCCGTCACCCCCCGCCAGATCGAGCAGCTGACCGTGCGCACCGGCTACTCGCGCTTCCCGGTCCGCTCCGACACCGGGGCCTTCATGGGCTACCTCCACGTCAAGGACGTCCTGGACCTGGAGGACCGGGAGCGGGCGGTGCCGCAGCGGGTCTGGCGCCGGATGACCACCCTGTGCTCCACGCTCCCGCTGGACGACGCCCTCACCGTGATGCGCCGGGACGCCACCCACCTCGCGCAGGTGGCCGGGCCCTCGGGGCGGATCCTGGGCCTGGTGGCCCTGGAGGACGTGCTGGAGATGCTGGTCGGCGAGGTCCGCGACCCCGCCCACCGCATCCCGACCCGCCGCCACCAGCCCCGATCCCTGACCGGCTGACGCCGCCCGGTGCGCTCAAACGCCGCGCGGGCTACCTATAGCCCCGTCGGCGTTTGAGGCGGGGGGTACCCCCAGCGGTAGCTGGGGGAGGGTCTGGGGCGGAGCCCCAGGAAACGGTGAAAGGGCGGGGCGGGGAGACGGCTCCGCGCAGCGGCACACCGGCACCGCGAAGCCAGACGGCACAATGGCCCCGTGGACCCGGAAACGGAACAGGTCATCGAGGCCATCGGCCCAAGACTCCGCACGCTCCGCCGCACCCGTGGCCTCACCCTGGAGGCCCTCGCCACCGGGACGGGGATCTCCGTGAGCACCCTCTCCCGCCTCGAATCCGGCAAACGCCGCCCCACCCTGGAGCTCCTCCTCCCGCTCGCGCGAGCCCACCGCGTCGCCCTCGACCAGCTGGTGGGCGCCCCGGCCACCGGTGACCCCCGGGTCCACCTGGAGCCGATCGGCAAGCACGGCACCGTCATCGTCCCGCTGACCCGCTACCCGGGCCGGATCCAGGTGTTCAAGCAGGTCCTGACCCCGCGCGAGCCCAAACTGGTCACCCACGAGGGCTACGAGTGGTGCTACGTCCTCGCGGGGCGGCTGCGCCTGATCCTCGGGGACGAGGAGCACCTCCTGCGCCCCGGCGAGGTCGCGGAGTTCGACACCGCCCGGCCCCACTGGTTCGGCCCGGCCGACGACGGCGCCGTCGAGATCCTGCACCTGTTCGGCCCCCGCGGGGACCAGGCCGTCGTCCGCGCCGGCCCGCCGGCCCCCTGACTCCGGGGCCGGGCTACATCGGCGGCGGATCCGGCCGCTCCTGCGGCCCCCGCCCCGACAGCACCTCCCCGTACGCCTGCATCAGGTCCGCCAGCCGCAGCGTCGCCAGGTCGTCGCGCGAGGGCTCCCCGGCGAAGCCCGCCAGCCGCAGGTCCCGGTAGGCGCAGCTCTTCTCGTACAGGGTGCGCAGGAACCGCCCGTTGCCGAGCTCGTCGATCCAGCCCTGCTCCACCACGTGCCCGCTGATGCTCCGCAGCTCCTCCAGGGCCTCCTCGTCCCAGCGGTCCCCGTTCGCGTCGGCCAGCACCCCGCCGATCGCGGTCAGTTCCGTCGGCCGGTAGCTCGGGAAGTCCACGCGGGTGGTGAAGCGGGAGGACAGCCCCGGATTGGCCGCCAGCAGCCGGTCCATCCCCGCCGGATAGCCCGCCAGGATCACCACCAGGTGGTCGCGGTTGTCCTCGGCGCGCTTGAGGAGCACCTGGAGGGCCTCGTCCCCGTACGCGTCGCCCTTGCTGTAGCCGGAGTTGGACAGGCTGTACGCCTCGTCCACGAAGAGCACCCCGCCGATCGCCGAATCGATCAGCTCGTTCGCCTTGACCGCGGTCTGCCCGAGGAACTCGCCCACGAGATCGGCCCGTTGCGCCTCCACCAGGTGGTCGCCGCCGAGCAGCCCCAGGGCGTAGAACACCCGCCCCAGGATCCGGGCGACCGTGGTCTTGCCGGTCCCCGAGGGCCCCGAGAAGACGAAGTGCCGCTTCGGCGGCTGCACCGGGAGCCCCTGCGCCGCCCGCAGCCGGGCCATGTGCAGCTGCGCCGAGAGGGCCTTCACCTGCCGCTTCACCGGCTCCAGGCCCACCATCCGCTCCAGCTCCGCGAGCGCCTCGGCCAGCGCCTGCGGATCGGCCGGCCCGGCCGGCAGCCCGGCGGGGGCGCCCTGCGCGGGGAGGGTCACCTTGTGCCGTACGCCCTCCAGCCGGCCCGTCCCGGCCGGCGGCCCGAAGCGCGGGTCCGGCGGCTCCCCGGGGGTCGGCGGATCGGCGTCCACCTGCCCGTCCGGGGCCAGGTCCTGGACGGGCCCGACGCCGCCCAGCGCCGCCACCGCCGTGTAGTCCCCGCCGGCCGGGGAGAGCCCGTGCCCGGCGAACCCCTCGGACAGGTGCCCGCCGTACCCGGCGTACCCGGCGGCGTCCGCCATCCCGGCCATGTCGTCGGGGTCGGTGCTGTCCTCGATGGCCGTCAGCCGGGCCGCCGTGTCCATGAACGCCGGGTCCACCCGGTGCACGGCCCGGTACAGCGGCAGGGCGGCCGCACTGCGCCCGGTGCCCTCGCGGGCCCGCGCCAGCCAGTACCGCAGTTCCTTGCGCTGGGGCTGCTCGCTGCGGCAGCGCATCAGCGCCGCCGAGAGCATCGGCTCCGCCTGCCCGTACATCTCCAGCCGGACCCGGGCCATCCCGCCGAAGAGCCCCGCCTCGATGCCCAGCAGCGGGTCGTGCACCAGCGGCTCGGTGTGTCGTACGAGCTGCTCCCAGTCCTTGACCAGATAGGCCCGGCAGGCGTGCAGGAACCGGACCTGCGGATCGGTGTCCACGGGGGGCAGCGCGGCCAGGGCCTGGTCCAGTTCGGGGACGTGGCGGCCGTCCAGCCAGTGCGAGGCGTGGGCGAGCAGCAGGTCCCGGCGGCTCTCCAGTACCGGCTGGACCCACCAGCCCAGCCAGTACCAGGAGTTCAGGGTCCGCCGGTGCCGGGTGCGCTGCTCGCCGAAGCGGTCCCGGTGGGCGTACATGCGCAATAAGGCGTTGGTGGTGTCCACGCGCAGCGCGTGCAGCCCCAGCCAGGCGTCGGCCATCGAGGGATCCAGGCTGACGGCCGCGCGGAACTCCTCCTCGGCCTGCGGGTAGGCGCCCATGGTGCAGGCGTCGACCCCGCGCAGCCAGGCGAGTTCGGCCGGGGCGTGTGCGCTGCCCGGCATGCCGAAGTCCATCACGTCCCCCACAAGCCTGCCCGTGGCACGCGGCAATCCCCGCGCCGAGCGCGCGAGTTGTCCACCCGGCCGATGAATCAGGGCTGCATCGTACCTGCGGTGACGCACCTTACCCAGGGTGCGGGGGACACGGGTCGTGGGCGCACCCCGGACGCGTACGGTAACTCAGGGTGAGGGGTGGTGGGCGGAGCGGCGCGCCCCGCGCCCGGCCGGGACCCGGACCGGGGCAGAACGAAGCCCCCGGTCACGGGGGAACAACCGGGGGCTTCGCGTCCGCGGCGGCCTTCGCAGACCGCGCATTCAGAACGTAAGGCCGCATCCGGGCCCGGGTCAAGCGGGTCGGGCAAGCCCTCCGCGGCCCGTCGTGCGGCGGGGCTCAGGCCTGGGGGAGTCCGTCACGGTCGGTGAGCGCGAAGGGTGTTCCGGGGGTCGCAGAAGCCCCGGAAGTCCACTCGTATCCCGTACCGCTCTGGTGTACCAAGGTGTCCGCGAAGGGGCGCGAAGGGTCGTCCGAGAAGTGCGCGAGCTCGGCGCGCTCCCATCCGTCCCAGAAATCGGAGAGTTCGCGCCCGTCCCGTCTCCGTCCCCGCCCCCAGGACGTCTCGCGGGGGGTCTCCATCCACAGCAGCCGCGCCAGGTGCGGGCGCAGCGCCCGCCGCCCGGCCCCGACCCCCTCGACGAGCAGCACCGGCGCCGGCTCCAGCACCCGCTCCGGGCCGTAGCGGCGCGCGGCCCAGTCGTACGGGGCCCAGTGCGCGGGCCGCCCGGCGGCCAGCGGCTCCACCACCTGCCGGCGCAGCCGCTCCCACCAGTCGAAGAGCTCCCCGTGGGTGGCCACGTCGTCCAGGTGCAGCACGGGCGCCCCGCCGAGCGCTTCGGCCAGCCGGTCCGCGAACGTGCTCTTGCCCGACCCCGCGTGCCCGTCGACCCCGATCACCCGCACGGGACCGAGCGAGGGCGGCAGACCGGCGATCTCCCGCGCGAGCGCCTCCAGTGACTGCTGTACTCCCACCCGGCCAGCGTAGGCCCCCGCCCCGCGCAGCGGTGCGCCGGCCGACACGCGCGCACGCTTCGCCGCCCCACCCCGGGGAACTGGAAGGGTGGACGGGCAGACGCACCGCACCGACGACCCCTGGGGGCCACGCCGATGACCGCACCCACACCACGCCGGGCCCTCCTGGCCATCGCCCTGGCCGCCGCCACCGCCGCCACCGTCCCCGCCGGCCGCGCCTCGGCGACCCCCGCGCCGCCGGAGCCGGAGCCGGAGTCCGCCGAAGCCGCGGCCCCGCCCCGGCCGGTGGACAACCGCTTCTGGTACGCGTACGCCCACTGGCAGGCCGGCACCCACCACGGAACCACCGCCGTCGACGGCACCCGCCCCGGCCTGGAGATCAAGACGCCCGCCGGCCGCACCGAGTACACCGACCCGCACACCGGCCGGAAGGCCGTCTGGGAGTACGCCACCTGGACCTCCCCCCTGCACCGCTCCTCCGTCCCCGCCACCGAGGCCATCGCCTCCTGGAACGCCCGCACCCCGGCCGGTACCTGGATCCAGACCGAGCTGCGCGTCACCTACCCGGACGGCACGCGCGGCCCCTGGTACGTCATGGGCCGCTGGGCGGCCGGCGACGGGGACATCCGCCGTACCTCCGTCGACGGCCAGACCGACGGCCGGACCACCGTCTGGACCGACACCCTGGCCGTCGACGGCCCCTCCGCGGCGGCCGGGCTGCGGATCACGCACTGGCAGCTGCGGCTGACCCTGTACCGCAAGCCCGGCACCGCCGGCGGCCCCACGGTCTGGCTGGCCGGAGCGATGGCCTCCGACGTCCCGGACCGGTTCACCGTCCCCGCCGCCGCCCCCTCCGGCAGGGCCCACGAGCTCAAGGTCCCGCGCTACTCCCAGGAGGTGCACACCGGCCAGTACCCGGAGTACGACAACGGCGGCGAGGCCTGGTGCAGCCCCACCTCCTCCCAGATGATCATCGAGTACTGGGGCCGCAAGCCCAGCGCCGCGTCCCTGGCCTGGGTCGACCGGGGATACGCCGACCCCCAGGTCTGCCACGCCGCCCGCTCCACCTACGACGCCGCGTACAAGGGCTGCGGCAACTGGCCCTTCAACGCCGCCTACGCCGCCACCTACCGCGACCTCGCCGGCGTCGTCACCCGCCTCGGCTCCCTCACCGACCTGGAGACCCTGGTGGCGGCCGGCATCCCGGCGATCACCTCCCAGTCCTTCCGCCGCGAGGAGCTGACCGGAGCGGGCTACGGCACCGCGGGCCACCTGATGACCGTCATCGGCTTCACCGCCGCCGGGGACGTGATCGCCAACGACCCGAACTCGGTGGACAACGCCGCCGTCCGCCGCGTCTACCGGCGCCGGGAGTGGGAGAACGTCTGGCTGCGCACCAAGCGCCACGACGCCGAGGGCAAGACCGTCTCGGGCAGCGGCGGGGTCTGCTACCTCTACGCCCCGGCCCGGCCCACGGCGGCCCAGATCGCCGCGCTGCGCCAGGTCGGGGTCCTGTGAAAGGGGAATTCCGCGGAACATCGGCCGACCCTGATGGCTTAACCGGCCGAATCTGGGCATAAAGGGCATATAAGGCTTCTCTAGGAGGCAGCCCACCATGACGACTCATTCGAGCATCGAACATCACCCGGACCTTGCCGAGATGCGGACTCGGTTCGAGCGGGTGACGAGCACGCCCGCCGCGCAGGCCGTGGAGGCGCTGGCCCTGATCACGGGCCTGTACCTGGCGGCTTCGCCGTGGATCGCCGGGTTCAGCGTGCTGGGCCCGCTGGCCATCAACAACCTCATCGCCGGAGCGGCCTTCTGTCTGTGCATGGGCGGCCTGGGATCGGCGTACGAGCGTACGCACGCGATGGCCTGGACCGCGGTCGCGATCGGAGCCTGGACCATCGTGGCCCCCTGGGTCATGGCCGGTGAGATGGACACCACCCGCAGTGTCGTCAGCAACGTCATCACCGGCGCGGTCGCCCTCTGCCTCGGCCTGGCCATGGTGGCCCTCGGCGGACGCCCGCGTACGACCACCTGACCGGGACGCGCGTCCCGCACGCCGGGCCCCGGCGGCCCTCCGTATCCCGGAGGC
>NZ_JBEZWL010000025.1:0-69854 GCF_040648015.1 Streptomyces sp. NPDC029216
GCCGCCGCCGCGCGCGGGCGGCGGCTGCTGCGCCGGCGCCGCGCGCTGCGCCGGTTCGGCTGGGCGGTGCTGTGGGCGGCGGCGGTGGCCTTCACGGTGTGGGCGGCGCTGACGCACCCGTGGGTGACGCCGCCCAGCCACGTCTCACCGCCCCTGGAGGGCTGGTAGGCCCTCCAGGGGCGGCGGCGTACGACTAGCCCAGGGCCTGGGTGAGGTCCGCGATGAGGTCGTCGGCGTTCTCGATGCCCACGGACAGGCGGATCAGGTCCGCGGGGACCTCCAGGGCCGAGCCGGCCACCGAGGCGTGGGTCATGCGGCCCGGGTGCTCGATGAGGGACTCGACGCCGCCGAGGGACTCGGCGAGGGTGAAGATCTTCGTCCGGCCGCAGATCGCGACGGCCTCCTCCTCGCCGCCGGCGACCTGGAAGGAGACCATGCCGCCGAAGTTGCGCATCTGCTTGGCGGCGACCTCGTGGCCGGGGTGCTCGGGCAGGCCCGGGTAGAGGACCTTGGTGACCTTCGGGTGGCGCTGGAGCACCTCCACGACCTTCGCGGCGTTCTCGGCGTGCCGGTCCATGCGCACGGCCAGGGTCTTGATGCCGCGCAGCACGACCCAGGAGTCGAACGGGCCGGCCACCGCGCCCATGGCGTTCTGGTGGTAGGCGAGCTCCTCGCCGAGGGCCTCGTCGGCGGTGACCAGGGCGCCGCCGACGACGTCGGAGTGGCCGCCCATGTACTTGGTCAGCGAGTGCACGACCACGTCCGCGCCGAGCGCGAGGGGCTGCTGGAGGTAGGGGGAGGCGAAGGTGTTGTCGACGACGAGCTTGGCGCCGGCGGTGCGGGCGATGTCCGCGATCACCGCGATGTCGGTGATGCCCAGCAGCGGGTTCGAGGGGGTCTCCACCCAGATGACCTTGGTCTTCGGGGTGAGGGCGGCGCGCACGGAGGCGGCGTCGGAGGTGTCGGCGACCGACCACTCCACGCCCCAGCGGGAGACGACCTTCGCGAAGAGGCGGAAGGTGCCGCCGTAGGCGTCGTTGGGGATGACCACGTGGTCGCCCGGGGAGAGCAGCGTGCGCAGCAGGCAGTCCTCGGCGGCGAGCCCGGACGCGAAGGCGAGGCCGCGCCGGCCGCCCTCCAGCGCCGCGAGGTTCTCCTCCAGCGCGGTGCGGGTGGGGTTGCCGCTGCGGCTGTACTCGTAGCCGCCGCGCAGTCCGCCCACGCCGTCCTGCTTGTAGGTGGACACCTGGTAGATCGGGGGGACGACCGCACCGGTCTGCGGGTCCGCCGTGTTGCCCGCGTGGATCGCGCGGGTCTCGAAGCTCTGGTGCTCGTGGCTGTCGTCGCTCATGGGGCTGATGCTATGCCCCGTCCGTGCCGTGGTCCTCTCCTGGCCTGACGCCGCCTTGACACGGCGCTGACCCGGCCCGGGAAGGGGCCGCGGGCGCCGGCATTCGCGTTTGGCCCGCCGGGTCTGGTTCGCTGGGAGGCATGCAGATTATCTGGGTCCTGATGGGACTGGCCCTGGCCGGCCTCATGGTCTTCTCGTTCGTCCGGGCCAGGCGCGGTGGCGGCATCCGGCTGGTGGCGCCGGGCAGCCCCGACGCGGCCGACCCCGCGGACTACGGGTTCGCCCGGCAGGAGGAACTGGACGTCCGGGTGCCCGGGCCCGACCGGGACCTGATGGACGCTCTGGCGAACGTCCAGCGCAGCGGCGGCTGGCAGGCCGCCTCGGCGCTGCTCGCCGGGACCCCGAAGGACGGTGAGCTGCGCTGGCAGCGGGTCCAGGCCTTCGGCGGGGCGGCGGCGCTGGAGCTCGTGGAGCGTCCGGGGGTCGGTGCTCCGTGGCTGAAGGCGTGGCGGCTGGAGGCGGAGAAGGACGCGGGCGGCGCCCAGGTGCACGCGGAGCTGCTGGTGCAGCAGGCGTGGCGGTCCTCGGGCGGGGTGGGCTCGCAGGACCACCGGATCATCCTGGAGGAGGCGCGGGAGGCCTGCCGCAAGGCGGCGCTGCTGGCGCCGGGCGACCCGGTCCCGTTCATCACGGAGCTGGCGGTGGCGCGCGGACTCGGGTACGCGGAGGCCGAGTTCGACGCGCTGTGGGCGAAGGTGATCGACGTGGCGCCCGCGCACATGGGTGCGCACCTGGCGGCGCTGCACTACTGGTGCGAGAAGTGGCACGGCTCGCGGGAGAAGGCGGCCGCGTTCGCGGAGGCGGCCGCGGCCCGCGCCCCGCGGGGGTCGCTGCTGGCGGCGCTGCCGCTGTTCTCGCTGTACGAGAACCTTCCCGACACGGTGCTGGTGAGCGACTTCGGGCGGACCGCGGTCGTCTCGCGGGCGGTGGAGGGCGCCCTGTACGCGGTGCACCAGGCGCGGGCGGACGACCCGATGCTGGCGCACGTACGGCACCTGCTGCTGTGGTTCCTGGTGCGGATGGAGCGCTGGGCGGAGGCGATGGAGCAGGTGCGGCACGTGGACGGCTGCGTGGGCGCGCTGCCGTGGTCGGCGCAGCAGGACCCGGCGCACGCGTACGCGGTGGTGCGGGCGCTGGCGGTCGCCGGGTACGAGGCGAACGGCGGCTCTCCGGCGACGCTGCCGCACTGATCCTCCCGGGCGGGTACGGGAGTTGGGCGCGGGGGGAGCCGGAGCGGTGCGCGGGGGCCCGGGGACGGGCTCCCGCCGTCACCGAATCGTTGGCCAAATAAAGTTGCCGTAAGTGACGTGCGGGCCGCATGATCCGGCCGTGATCGCCAGTCACCGGGACCTCCCCCGCCCCGGCATCACCACCCGTACCGCCACCTCTCCACCCGGGGGATCCACCTGATGGGCGCCTCACTGCGCGCGCTGCGCGCTCTCGTCCTGCTCGCCGGCTTCTACCTGCTCGGCGCCATCCTGCTCAGCCTGCTCGGCCTCCTCGACTGGGCCGCCTTCAGCGTGCTGCACGGCCCCGCCGCCGGCAAGGTCCTCGTCGTCTCCGCCGTCCTCGCCGTCCCCATCGTGCGCGGCATGTTCATGCTCGGCGCCCCCGACCCGGAGCCCACGCCCGGAGTCCCCGCCACCGAGGCCGGCGAACCCGCCCTGTGGCAGGCCGTACGCGAGGTCGCCGCCCAGGTCGGCACCCGCGCCCCCGACGAGATCCTGCTGACCGACGAGGTCAATGCCGCCGTCTCCGAGGACGCCCGGCTGCTCGGCCTGCGCTCCGGCACCCGCCGCCTGCTCATCGGCCTGCCCCTGATGGCCGGCCTCGACGAGATGCAGCTGCGCGCCGTACTCGCCCACGAGATGGGCCACTACGCCAACCTCGACACCCGCCTCACCCCCCTCATCCGGCGCGGCCACATCCAGCTGTCCCGCACCGTCGCGCACTTCAACGAACGCGCCGACAAGAAGGTGGCCAAGGAACGGGCCAGGCAGGAGAAGCAGGCCGAGAAGCGCATCGCCCAGGGCAAGAAGGCCAAGGAGGTCGACACCGCCGGCCAGGGCATCAGCTACCGCGCCATGGCCCGCGTCTACGCCCTGTACGGCGCGTTCTACCAGCGCGCCACCCTCGCCGGCTTCCGCCGCCAGGAGCTCGCCGCCGACCTGGCCGCCGTCCGCGCCGCCGGCCGCGACGCCACCGCCTCCGCCCTGCGCGAGCTCAACGCCCTCGACCCGGCACACGGCTTCTACCTCGGCTCGTACGCCACCCTCGGCGTCCGCGTCGGCGTCCTGCCCCGCCCCGGCCAGTTCTTCGGCGGCTTCCGCCACCTCCTCGAAGCCCGCCACGCCGAACTCGACGAGCTGCGCACCGAGCTCTCCACCGAACCCGCCTCCCCCTACGACTCCCACCCCGCCCTCGCCGACCGCGTGGCCCGCATCGAGGCCCTGCCCGACGACGGCCGCGGCAGCCGGGACTCCCGCCCCTCGCTGGACCTGCTCGCCGACGCCGACGCCGCGATGGCCGCACTGGAGCCGCTCGTCCTCAGCCCCGAGGCGCTCGCACTGGAGCGCGCCGACTGGGACGACCTCGTCCACGCCACCATGAGCCACCACACCGTCCAGGACGCGCAGGGTCTCGGCGAGGAGCTCGAAGCCGTCGGCGCCGGCCCCGGCCTCGCCGCCCTGCTCGACGCCCTCGACGCCGACCCGGACGTGCGCTGGCGCTTCGCCGCACGCTTCCCCCAGTCCGACGAGGCCGCCGCCGCCACCGGCCGGGCCGCCCGCGAGTACGCCCGTCCCGTCGTACGCCGCGCCCTGGCGCTGCTCACCACCGTCGAGCTGACCGCCCGGGGCACCGTCCACTGGCAGGTGTCCTGGTCCGACGAGGCCGCCCTGCGCTACCCCGCCGACGGCTTCGAGGAGCGGCTGGCGGCCGCCCTGGACGCCGCCGCCGGAGACCCGTGCGACACCGAACCCCTGCGAAAGCTGGTCCTGACCCCGTGATGATCTTCCTGGCCGTGCTGGGCGCACTGCTGCTCGCCGGCGCCCTCTACGTGGCCCGCGGCTTCCTCCTGATCGCCAAGGCCAAGCGGCTGACCGCCCGGGCCGCCGCCATCGAGGCCGAGACCGAACTGCTGCGCGCGGAGACCGCCCGCATGGAGGCGGAGCAGGAGGCCTCCGAGGCCGACGAGGCCGCCGCCAAGGCCGCGGCCGTCGTCGCCCTCGGCTACGTCCCGGAGTCCGACCTCGACACGAGGTACTGGGCCCCCGTCCCCGCGGAGCGGACGGCGGTCCTGGCCTCCGTCCGCACGGGCGACTGGGCGGCAGGGGCCGCGTACGTCACGGCCGCCGGCTCCGACTGGGAGGAACGCTGGCAGCGGGTCGTCGCCCTCGCCGACCTCGCCGCCGAGGAGGACGACGCCTGGCTCCTCGCCTGGCGCGCGGCCCACCCCGAGGACCCCCTCGCCGCCCTCGTCAACGCCGAGACCGGGGTACGGACCGCGTGGAACGTACGCGGCCGCAAGGGGGCCGCGTACACCACCGCCGAACAGTTCCGCCTCTTCCGCGAGCTCCTCACCAAGGCCCAGCGGGACGCCCACGAGGCCCAGTCCCTGGCCGACCCGGCCGACCCGCTCCCGTACATGGTCGAACAGCACATCGCCCACGGCCTGGGCTACCCCCACGCCCGCTACCGGGCCCTGTGGGCCGAGATCACCGACCGGGCCCCGAAGGTCCTGTCGGCCCACACCCACGCCCTGGAGCACTGGTGCCAGAAGTGGCGCGGCTCCCACGAACTGGCCCTCGCCTTCGCCCGCGAGTCGGCGGCCGCGGGCGCACCGGGCGACCTGCTGACCCTGCTGCCCCTCATCGCGTACTTCGAGCAGGAGACCCACGAGGACGACCTGCTCGCCGAGACCTGGTACAAGGAGCCGGAGATCCTCGCCGCCGCGGACGCGGCCCTGGAGGACCTGGTCGCCGCCGAAACCGCCGACCCGGCCGACCCGCGGCTGCCCCGCATGCGGCACATGCTCGCCTTCGTCCTCTTCTGGCAGGACCGGGACGCGGAGGCGGTCGAACAGTTCCGCCAGGTGGACGGGCACATCGGCGTCATCCCCTGGTCCTACGCGGCCAACCCCCGCCGCCGCTACACGTACGCCCGCGACTGGGCGGTGGGCGTGGCACACCCGGACCTCTGAGACCGGCGGACGCGGACGCGGACGCGGACGACGGAAGGGAGGGGGAACGGGAACGGGAACGGGAACGGGGGAATGGGAACGACCCCCCGTCCGTTGTCTGTCCCACAAGGAGGAAATCCATGTTCTCGTACCGCCGCACGCCCGAGCTGCCCACCCGCGAGGAAGCCCTCAAGGGCCGCCCCGAAGCGCAGTTCTCCCTGCCGGAGCGCCACACGGTCCTCGGCAACCCCCTGGCAGGCCCCTACCCCTCCCACCTCGAAGTCGCCGACTTCGGCCTGGGCTGCTTCTGGGGCGCGGAGCGCAAGTTCTGGCAGACCCCCGGCGTATGGACCACCCTGGCCGGCTACCAGGGCGGCTACACGGAGAACCCCTCGTACGAAGAGGTCTGCTCGGGCCTCACGGGCCACACGGAGGTCGTCCGCGTGGTCTTCGACCCCGCCCTCGTCTCCTACGAGACCCTCCTCAAGCTCTTCTGGGAGTCCCACGACCCCACCCAGGGCTTCCGCCAGGGCAACGACGTCGGCACCCAGTACCGCTCGGCCGTCTACACCCACTCCCCCGCCCACCAGAAGACCGCCGAAGCCTCCCGCGACGCCTACCAGCGGGTCCTCACGTCCTCGGGCCACGGCACCATCACCACGGCCGTCCTCCCCGCCCAGGACCGCCCCTTCTGGCCGGCGGAGCCCTATCACCAGCAGTACCTCGACAAGAACCCCGGCGGCTACTGCGGCATCGGCGGCACGGGCGTCAGCTGCCCCATCGGCGTGGCCGAGGCCCCGGGCGCCTGAGGCCGGTCAGATGGTCGAGGCGTCGATCACGAAGCGGTAGCGGACGTCGCTGGCCAGGACCCGCTCGTACGCCTCGTTGATCTGATCGCCGCGGATCACCTCGATCTCCGAGCCCAGGCCGTGCCCGGCGCAGAAGTCGAGCATCTCCTGGGTCTCGGCGATGCCGCCGATCATGGAGCCGGCGAGGGTCTTGTTGCCGCCGATGACGGAGAACAGGTTCAGCTCCACCGGCTCCTCCGGGGCGCCGACGTTCACCAGCGCGCCGCCGACCCGCAGCAGGCCCAGGTAGCGGTCCAGGCCCAGCGGGGCCGAGACCGTGGACAGGATCAGGTCGAAGCGGCCCTTCAGCTCCTCGAAGGTGGCCCCGTCGGCGGTCGCGTAGTAGTGGTCGGCGCCCAGGCGCAGGCCGTCCTCCTTCTTGCGCAGGGACTGCGAAAGGACGGTCACCTCCGCGCCGAGCGCGTGCGCGATCTTCACCCCCATGTGCCCGAGCCCGCCGAGCCCGACGACCGCGACCTTCTTGCCGGGCCCCGCACCCCAGCGCTTCAGCGGGGAGTACAGGGTGATCCCGGCGCACAGCAGCGGCGCGGCGACGTCGAGCGCGAGACCGGCGGGGATGCGCACGGCGTAGTTCTCGTCGACGACGAGGTGCGTGGAGTAACCGCCGTACGTGGGCTCCCCGTTCCTGTCGAGGGCGTTGTACGTGCCGACCGCCCCCCGCACGCAGTGCTGCTCCAGCCCGGCCAGGCAGTACTCGCACTCCCGGCAGGAGTCGACCATGCAGCCGACGCCCACCCGGTCGCCGACCGCGAACTTCGAGACGCCCGCGCCGGCTTCGGTGACGACACCGGCGATCTCGTGGCCCGGGACCATGGGGAAGATGCCCTCGCCCCAGCCGTCGCGGGCCTGGTGGATGTCGGAGTGGCAGATGCCGGCGTACTTGATCTCGATGAGGACGTCGTGCTCACCGACCGGGCGGCGCGGCACGGTCGTGCGCTCCAGCGGGGCCTTGGGGGCGGGGACGGCGTAGGCGGCTACCTGCGTGACGGACATGCGGGGTTCTCCTCGGACGGGGGACGCCGGGCCCGCCGGAAGGGGCCGGCCGGGGCGTCCGTGCTGCGATGCCCCCACGATGCCCCGGCACGGTCCGGCCACCCAGCCCCCTGCGGAACCTAGGACCGCCGGACCTACCCCTGACGGGGTCAGGCTGAGGCCCCGCACCGCGCGGCCCCGCCCGGGATAATTGCGCCATGGACCACCGCCTGGACCAGCGAGCCGAGCTGGGAGACTTCCTCCGTACCTGCCGCGCCCGGCTGCGCCCCGAGGACGTGGGCCTGGCCGACTACGGGCGCCGCCGCCGGGTGCCGGGGCTGCGCCGCGAGGAGCTGGCGCAGCTGGCCGGGGTGTCGGTGGCGTACTACACGCGCCTCGAACAGGGCCACGGGCAGAACGTCTCCGCCGAGGTGCTCGACGCCATCGCCCGCGCGCTGCGCCTGAGCGACACGGAGGCGGCGCACCTGAACCACCTGGCCAGCCCCCGCACCCGCGCCCGCGGCCGCGCCCGGCGGCCCCAGCAGGTCCGCCCGGAGCTGCGCACGCTGCTGGACGCGATGGAGGGCGTGCCGGCGTACCTGGTGGGGCGGCGGCAGGACGTCATCGGCTGGAACCGGCTGGCGGCGGCCGTCTTCGGGGACTTCGGGGCGCATCCGGCGGCGGAGCGGAACCTGGTGCGGCTGGTGTTCCTCGACCCGGCGACGGCCGAGCTGTACGCGGACTGGGAGTGCCGGGCCTGCGAAGTGGTCAGCAACCTGCGGCTGTACGCGGGCCAGCACCCCGACGACGAGCAGCTGACGGCCCTGGTCGGGGAGCTGTCCGTGAAGCACGAGGAGTTCCGCCGGCTGTGGGCGGCGCACACGGTCGCCGACAAGACGCACGGGGTGAAGCGGCTGCGCCACCCGCTCGTGGGCCCGCTGGAGCTGGCCTTCGAGACGCTGACCCTGCCCGACGACCCGGCGCAGTTCCTGGTCACCTTCCACGCCGAACCGGGCTCCCCCTCGGCGGACGCCCTGCGGCTGCTGTCGTCGTGGACCGCACCCATGGCGCCCACCGCACCCGCGACTTCCGCCGGAGAGCCGGCCGGGGAGCCGGCCGCCTGACCGGGAGGGCCCCGGAGAAACGAAACGGCGGGGAGCCCCGAAGGGCTCCCCGCCGTCTGCCGGCCGGTGTCACGTCACGCGGACGGACCGGCCTTCCACTCCGCCCAGCTCATGTTCCAGCCGTTCAGGCCGTTGTCCGGCTTGATGGTCTTGTCCGGGGAGTTCACCACGGTGACCACGTCGCCGATGAGCGAGTTCTCGTAGAACCAGGCACCGGCGGTGTCCGGGTCGTTGGCGCCCTTGGCATCGTTGAGGCCGACACAGCCGTGGCTGGTGTTCACGCTGCCGAAGATCGAGTCGGCGCCCCAGTAGTTGCCGTGGATGAACGTGCCCGACGTGGACAGCCGCATCGCGTGCGGGACGTCCTTGATGTCGTACTCGCCCTTGCCCTCACTGTTCTTGAAGCCGACGGTGGAGCCGTCCATCCGGGTCTCCTTGAACTTCTCGGAGATCACCATCTGACCGTTGTAGGTCGGGTTCTCCGGGGAGCCCGCCGAGATCGGGATGGTCTTGAGGACCTGCCCGTCACGGGTGACCGTCATCTTCTTGGTCTTCGTGTCGACCGTGGAGACCTGGCTCCGGCCGACCTTGAAGGTGACCGTCTTGTTCTGCACGCCCTGGATGCCGGGCGCGCCCTGAACGCCCTGGAGGGCGAGCTTCAGGGTGACGGTGGAGTTCGCCTGCCAGTACTGCTCCGGACGGAAGTCCAGGCGCTGGTTGCCGAACCAGTGGCCGACGACTTCCTGGCCGCTGCTGGAGGTGACCGTGATGGCCGCCTGGACGGCCTTCATGTCCTTGATCGGCTTGTTGAAGTTGATCGAGACCGGCATGCCCACGCCGACCGTCTGACCCTCTTCCGGCGTGTAGTCGCCGATGAAGCTGTTCTCGGGCGACAGGGTGGTGAAGGAGGCGTTCTCGTGCGCCTCGCGCCCGGCCTCGTCCTTCGCGGTCGCCGCCAGGGCGTACTTCGTGGAACGCTTCAGCGCGGCGTCCGGCTTCCAGCTCTTGCCGTCGGCCGCGATCTTGCCCTCGACGGCCGTACCGTCCGAGCTCTTCAACTCGACCTTGGTGAGCGTGCCGTCGCTGACCGTGACGCTCGCTCCGTCGGTCGTGGCTATGTTGGTGGCACCGTCCTTCGGCGTGATCGCTATCTTCGCCTTGGAAGCGTCCTTCGCCGCCGCCGCGTCGACGTCGGCCTGGGACTTGGCCGAGCCGCCGCCCTGAGACTTGTCGGCACCCCCGTCATTGCAGGCCGAAAGCATCAGTACGCCGCCGAGCACAGCGGACACGGCCACCAGGGACCGTCGCCGCCGCTTGCTGTACGTCCTCACACGTCACTCCATCGTTGCCGGAAACCCCGAGGCTGCATTCCCGGGATCGGGCCGGGCAGGGGGGATCACCCCCTGCACGACCTGACAACGCGTTAACGACGCGGATCGGTTCCACATTCCGTTCGAATGTGTGCAACCCCACGGTCAGGCGTTGTCGGCCTCTTCTTCGAAGTCCCCATCTTCCCCGTCCAGGTCCCACTCCAGGGACTCGGGGTCGTATTCGACGGGTTCACTGCTCCAGGAGGCCTGGGCCAGCTCCACGCCGGCGAGCTCCGCGACCAGGTCGGTGGGGTCGACGAGGTAGGCCAGGGCCTCGGACTCATCTTCCCGCACCGCGGACTCGGCGTGGCCGCGTTCCTCGTCCGGCATGAACTCGTCGGCCTTGATGTGGGCGAGGGCGGCGCCGATGAGGGCATCGGAATCCGACACCTCCAGCACCAAATCGACGCGAAGCCGGACGTAACGTGATGTGTCAGAAGGGTTCATACGACGGAGAGTAAGCCCGCGACAGCCTCGACTTTCCCGCGACCCGCCCCTTTCACTAGCATCTGCGCACACGGCCAATTCGCTGCTTCCGCAAGGGGGATCGCACCGTGTCCGCACCTCGACCGCTGCTCACCGCTCTCGGAGCGACCACCCTCCTCGCCGCCCTCTGGTTCGTCCCCTCGGCGAACGCCACCGCCCCGGATCCCCAGACCTCCTCGGGAGCCCCCGCCGCCGCCAACACGGGCACGGTCACGGGCGAGGGCACGGGCGACGGCACCATCGCCCCGGAGGACCACCCCGCAACGATCACAGTCCTCTCCCTGGCCGACACGGGCAGCGTCGACACCACCCCGTACGTCCTGGGCGGCACCCTGTGCCTGGGCCTGGGGGCAGGCTTCGTGACGTTCTCGGTGCGGCGGTCGCGGGTGGGGTAGGGGGGCCGGGCATCCGGCGGCCTCATCGTCCTGATTCCGGACCAGGGGCCGCCCAGCCGAAACCCCGCCCTCCCCCGGCCCCGACCCCGCCCCTGAACACCAGAAGGCCGCGCCCCCGGGAAACCCCCCGGGGCGCGGCCTCCACCAGCACAGCCCCTACGCCAGCGGCCCCGTCACCGGCTCGACCGCCGCCACCAGGCCGCCCGCGCGGACGAAGGCGTCGGCCGCCGCGAGGTCCGGGGCCAGGAAGCGGTCCGGGCCGGGGCCCTCGACGCCCGCCGCGCGGACCGCCGCGAGGGCGGCCTGGCTGGCCGGGGCCGGGGTGAGGCCGTGGCGCAGCTCCAGGGCGCGGGTCGCCGCGTAGAGCTCGATGGCGATGATGCGGGTCAGGTTGTCGATCGCCGTCCGCAGCTTGCGCGCCGCCGACCAGCCCATGGAGACGTGGTCCTCCTGCATGGCGGAGGACGGGATGGAGTCGGCCGAGGCCGGTACGGCGAGCCGCTTCATCTCGCTGACCAGCGCGGCCTGCGTGTACTGGGCGATCATCAGCCCGGAGTCGACGCCGGCGTCGTCCGCGAGGAACGGCGGCAGGCCGTGGCTGCGGTTCTTGTCGAGCAGCCGGTCCGTGCGCCGTTCGGCGATGGAACCGAGGTCGGCGGCGGCGATGGCCAGGAAGTCCAGGACGTAGGCGACGGGCGCCCCGTGGAAGTTGCCGTTGGACTCGACGCGCCCGTCGGGCAGGACGACCGGGTTGTCGACGGCGGCGGCCAGCTCGCGGGAGGCGACGAGGGCGGCGTGCGCCATGGTGTCGCGGCCCGCGCCGGCGACCTGCGGGGCGCAGCGCACCGAGTAGGCGTCCTGCACGCGCGGGGCGGACTCCTCCTGGAAGTGCCCGGTGAGCCCGGAGCCCTTGAGGACGGCGGCCATGTTGGCGGCGGCGGCGCCCTGGCCGGGGTGCGGGCGGATGGCGTGCAGCTCGGGCTGGAGCACCTTCTCGGTGCCGAGCAGGGCTTCCAGGGTGAGCGCGGCGGTGATGTCGGCGGACTTGTACAGGGTGTCGAGGTCGGCGAGGGCCATCACCAGCATGCCGAGCATGCCGTCGGTGCCGTTGAGGAGGGCGAGGCCCTCCTTCTCGCGGAGCTCGACGGGCTCGATGCCGTGCTCGGCGAGCAGTTCGCCGGCGGGGCGGACCACGCCGTCGGGGCCCTCGGCGTCGCCTTCGCCCATGAGCGCGAGGGCGCAGTGGGAGAGCGGGGCGAGGTCGCCGGAGCAGCCGAGGGAGCCGTACTCGTGGACGACGGGGGTGATGCCGGCGTTGAGCAGGTCGGCCATGGTCTGGGCGACCGAGGGCCGTACGCCGGTGTGCCCGGAGGCCACCGTCTTCAGGCGCAGGAACATCAGGGCGCGGACGACCTCGCGCTCGACGCGCGGGCCCATGCCGGCGGCGTGCGAGCGGACGATGTTGCGCTGGAGCTGCGCGCGCAGCTCGGGGCTGATGTGCCGGGAGGCGAGGGCGCCGAAGCCGGTCGAGACGCCGTAGACGGGCTCGGGCTTGGCGGCGAGCGCGTCGACGATCTCGCGGGCGCGGCCGAGGGCTTCGAGCGCCTCGCCGGACAGCTCGACCCGCGCGTTGCCTCGGGCGACGGCGATGACGTCCTCGGCGGTGGTCCCGGAGGTCCCCACCACGACAGTGTGCATATCCATATTCAGCACCCTACGGACTGAATCCCTTCATGTCACTAGCTGGAAATGTCACGATCGGGTCCGCCCATTACCCCTTACGGACCAACCCTGTCGGCACCACCCGCCCCACCTGCACCCACGCCCTCACTGCCTCCCCCGGAACCGCCGCCGCTCCCCGGACGCCTCCCGCGCCGCGGCGTCGGCCAGGCGCACCACCGCCGTGTCGCGGCCCGCGACGACCGGGCCCACCGACCGGGCGGCCTTCGCCTTGTACTGCGCGGCGTCCGCCAGCCGGAACAGCCGCCGCGAGGACTTCACGGGCCCGATCGGGTCCCCCGTGGAGGCGACCCCGCAGGCCACGCCCTCCCCCAGCTCCAGCGCGGCGGCCCGGGCGCACACCTCCTCGGTCACCGCCACCACCTCGTCCGCCGACGGGCCGACGCTGACCAGGCAGAACTCGTCCCCGCCCAGCCGTGCGACCAGGGCGCCCGCCAGCATGGCCCCGCACAGGCTGAGCACCGAGCCGAACCGTTCCAGCAGCCGGTCGCCCGTCGCGTGCCCGAGGGTGTCGTTGACCTTCTTCAGGCCGTTCAGATCGCAGACGACCAGGCTCACCACCGCCCCCGAGCGCCGGTGCTCCTCCAGCGCCTCGTCGAGCCGCATGTCCACGGCCCGCCGGTTGGCCAGGCCGGTCAGCGGGTCGGTGAAGGCCAGCCGCCGGGCTTCCTCCAGGCGCTCGTTCTGCGCGAGCCCCGCCGCCACGACGGCCGCCAGGACGGTCGCGAACTCGGCGTCGGTGTCGTCGAAATCGGCCAGGCCCACGTCCCGGGCGACGTACAGCTCCCCCCAGGCGCGCCCGCTGAGCACGATCGGCGCGACCACGCACGTCCCGCGCCCCCGCGCCCGCAGGGCCGCGCCCCGGCGCCCGGGCCGGCCGGCGGCCGCGCTCTCCACCCAGGCGTGCGGCCCGCCGCCCCCGACCCAGCGCTCGTGCAGGAACTCGGTGATCTCGGGGAAGTCGTGCACGGGATAGGACTCGTCCTCGGGGAACTCCTCCTCCCCGGCCCGCAGCTCCCCCTCGTTGACGAGGACCCGCAGCCGCCCGCGCTCGCGCTCCCAGGCGGAGATGGCCGCGAAGGACCCGTCCATCGCCAGCCGGGCCCCCCGGGCGGCGGCCCGGACGCTGTCCCGCGGCGCGCAGGCCGCCGCCATGGCCTGCGCGAGGCCCACGACGGCCCGAAGCCGCCCGTCAACTTCCATCACCCTAGATTAGGGAGTTTTATCCGATTTAGTGATGGATGGCGCGACTTTGGGTGACCCCGGGACCGCACCGCGCAGCCGACGCCGGGCGGAGCAGGGGGCTACTGGCCCGGCCACTCCGGCTTGCGCTTCTCGTTGAACGCCGCCACGCCCTCCGCCCGGTCGCCCGAGAAGGCCACCGTCCGCCAGGCCGCGTCCTCGATCTCCAGCCCGGCCGCCAGGTCCATCCCGTGCCCCAGCCGCAGCGCCCGCTTGGCCGCGCGCAGCCCGACCGGGGAGTTCGCCGCCATCGCCGCGGCCAGCTCCAGGGCCCGCGCACGGTCCTCGCCGGCCGGGGCCAGCTCGTCGACCAGCCCCAGGGACAGCGCCTCGGCCGCCTCCACCCGGCGGGCCGTGAAGATCAGCTCGGCGGCCCGGGCCGCCCCGACCCGGCGCGGCAGCAGCTGCGTGCCGCCGCCGCCCGGGATCACGCCCACCGACACCTCGGGCAGCCCGACGACCGCCGTCCCGTCGGCCACGATCACGTCGCAGGCCAGCGCCAGCTCGAAGCCGCCGCCCAGCGCGAAGCCGTGCACGGCCGCGATGGTCGGCATCGGCAGCTCCAGCACGCCCCCGTACGCACCCCGGGTGGTCGGCCGCTGCCGCACCAGCTCGGCGTCCGTCAGCGAGTTGCGCTCCTTGAGGTCCGCGCCCACGCAGAAGGCCCGCTCGTGGGTGGAGGTCAGCACGACGACCCGTACGCCGGGATCGGCCGCGAGCGCGTCACAGGCGGCGGAGATCGACCGCGCCATCTCCGTCGACACGGCGTTCATCGCCTTGGGGCGGTCCAGCACCAGCTCCGCGACCACTCCGCGCTCGCCGTGCCGCCGCACCGCCACGAACTCCCCGAACCGGGCTTCGTCGTTCCCGCCCACGGCACACTCTCCCGGAAAAGTTAACGAACGTTACCCGGGGATCTTAGGCGTCCGCCGCGTCAACGACCAGGGCTCCACGACACCCAGTCCGCGCACCGGCCGCTGCCACATCGGCTGGAGCGCGAAGCGGTACGAGCCGCCGCCCTCCTCCTTCTCGGCCGACTTCTCCGACACCGGCGCCGCACCCGTGCGGCCCAGCTCCTCGGCCATCGCACCGTCCACCAGCACCGCGTCCTTCGGCGCTATGGAGGTCAGCCGGCTCGCCAGGTTCACCGTCGTCCCGAAGACGTCGCCCATCCGGGTGGTCACCGTCCCGAAGGCGATCCCGACGCGCAGCTCCGGCATCTGCGGGTCCGCTTCCATCGTCTCGATCAGCCGCAGGGCGATCTCCGCCGCCGTCGCGGCGTCGTCGGCGCAGTACAGGACCTCGTCGCCGAGCGTCTTGATCAGCCGGCCGCCGTGCGCGGCCACCAGGTCCGCCGCCGTGGTCTCGAAGGCCTCGACCAGCTCGCCGAGCTCCTCCTCCTCCAGCCGCCGGGTGAGCCGGGTGAAGCCCACCAGGTCGGCGAAGCCCACCGCGAGCCGCCGGTCGACCATCTCCTCGTCGTCCGCGACCTGCACCACCCGCCCCGTGGCCGCCGCCAGCTGGCGCCGCCACACGTAGACGAGGAACTCCTCCAGCTCCGGCAGCAGCAGCTCGACCAGCGGGTACGTGACCTCCGTACGGGTCATCCCGGGCTCCGGCGGCTCCGTCAGCCCCTCCAGGAAGGAGTCGATCTGCCATTCCGCCAGCCGGGCGGTGGTCTGCCCGGTGGAACGCGCCACCTGCACCGCCATCGGCTCGCTCAGCAGCCCGGCCTCCACCAGGCCGGCGAGCCGCCGCAGCGCCAGTACGTCGGCTTCCGTCAGGGCCTTGGCCTGCCCGATGTCCGCGAAGCCCATGGCCCGCCAGAACCGCGAGGCCAGCTCCATCGAGACGCCGGCGCTGCGGGCCGCCTGGAAGGGCGTGTAGCGCCGCTCGGCGCCCAGGATGAGCTGCTCCAGCCGGATGGCGAGCGGGTCGGCCGTGGGCTGCGCCGCATGGTCGACCTCGTGGAACGGGGTGTGCTGGTCCCGCCCGATCGGGGTCCCGGGATTGCCCGCGGAGCCGGACGAGGACGCGCTGGACGTAGAGTCGTCGACGGTCAAGGGCCGCCTCCTGTCCATTCCGTGCGCACAGCCGAACCGGGTGATCACCGCGAGGACCGGGATCGCCTAAACCATACGGCAGGTGTGCCGTAGCTCACTCCCCCAGTTCCGGCGCCGACGAGGTTCGAGCCACCCCCGGCCCCGCCGGCGGGTGAGGCGCCGGGGGTCCGGGGGCGGAGCCCCCGGCAGCGGCGCCGCACCCGAACCCCCTGGAAGCCGGTGCTAGCGGACCGCCCTCAGGTGGACCACGTCACCCGCCCCCACCGCCACCCGCTCGTCCTCGGCCGTCCGGATCACCAGGTGCCCGTCGGTGTCCAGCGCCTCGGCCGTACCGGTGAGCGTCCGGCCCCCCGGCAGGTCGGCCCGCACGTGCCGGCCGAGCGTCGCGCAGCCCGCCGCGTACGTCTCCTGCAGGCCGCTTTCCCCCGGGTCCCCGGCGGCGTCGCGCCAGCGCCCGTACCACTCCTCCAGCGACCGCAGCACGGCCTTCAGCAGCGGCTCCCGGTCGGTCACGGTCGCCTTCGCCAGGGCCAGCGAGCCCGCCTGCGGTACGGGCAGCTCGTCCTCGGTGAGGGTGACGTTGAGGCCGATCCCGATGACCACCCCGTCGCCCACCCGCTCGGCGAGGATGCCGCCCGCCTTGCGCTCCTCGCCCTCCACGGTCACCAGCAGGTCGTTGGGCCACTTGAGCAGGGCGTCCACCCCCGCCGCCCGCGACAGCCCGCTCGACGTGGCCACCCCGGCGAGCAGGGTCAGCCACGCCCACCGCTCCTCGGGCACGCCCGGGCCCGGCTTGAGCAGGACGGAGAAGAACAGCCCGGACCGGGCCGGCGCGACCCAGCTGCGGTCGAGCCGCCCACGACCGGCGGTCTGCTCCTCGGCGACCAGCACGGCCCCCTCGGGCAGCTCCGCGGCCCGGGCCGCGAGATCGGTGTTGGTGGACCCGGTGGAGGGCACGACCTCCAGCGAGGTCCACAGCCCGCCCTCGGTGACGAGGGCCCTGTGCAGTGCTGCGGGATTGAGCGGGGGCCGGTCCAGGCTCGACCAGCGTCCGGCTCCCGCTGCGGCTGAAGCATCTGATGGCGTCATGCAACCCAATCTAGGTGTGTCAAACGCCGCACTGCCGAGCGCCATGCCCGCCGATACGCTACGCACCAGTAGCCAGCAGCAGTCAATCAATTGACCAGGCAGTTGACACCACACAGGGAGCCGCGACCCCGATGTCCCAACCCTCAGAGCCGATCGACATGCACACGACCGCGGGCAAGCTCGCGGATCTGCGGCGCCGAGTCGAGGAAGCCACGCACGCCGGTTCCGAGCGCGCCGTCGAGAAGCAGCACGCCAAGGGCAAGCTGACGGCACGTGAGCGGGTGGCGTTGCTGCTGGACGAGGGGTCGTTCGTCGAGCTGGACGAGTTCGCCCGGCACCGGTCGACGAACTTCGGGCTGGAGAAGACCCGCCCCTACGGCGACGGCGTCGTCACCGGCTACGGCACGGTCGACGGCCGGCCCGTGGCCGTGTTCTCGCAGGACTTCACCGTCTTCGGCGGGGCCCTCGGCGAGGTCTACGGCCAGAAGATCATCAAGGTGATGGACTTCGCGCTGAAGACCGGCTGCCCGGTCGTCGGCATCAACGACTCCGGCGGCGCCCGCATCCAGGAGGGCGTCAGCGCCCTGGGCATGTACGGCGAGATCTTCCGCCGCAACGTCCACGCCTCCGGTGTGATCCCGCAGATCAGCCTGGTCGTCGGCCCCTGCGCCGGCGGCGCCGTGTACTCCCCGGCCATCACCGACTTCACGGTCATGGTGGACCAGACCTCGCACATGTTCATCACCGGGCCGGACGTCATCAAGACGGTCACCGGCGAGGACGTCGGCTTCGAGGAGCTGGGCGGTGCGCGCACCCACAACTCCACCTCGGGCGTGGCGCACCACATGGCGGGCGACGAGAAGGACGCCATCGAGTACGTGAAGTCGCTGCTCGCGTACCTGCCGTCGAACAACCTGTCCGAGCCGCCCTCCTTCCCGGAGGAGGCGGACACCGAGGTCTCCGACGCCGACCTCGAACTCGACGTGCTGATCCCGGACAGTGCGAACCAGCCGTACGACATGCACACTGTGATTGAGCACGTGCTGGACGACGGGGAGTTCCTGGAGACGCAGTCCCTGTTCGCCCCGAACATCCTGACCGGCTTCGGCCGCGTCGAGGGACACCCGGTGGGCGTGGTCGCCAACCAGCCGATGCAGTTCGCCGGCTGCCTGGACATCAACGCCTCGGAGAAGGCCGCGCGCTTCGTGCGGACGTGCGACGCCTTCAACATCCCGGTGCTGACCTTCGTCGACGTGCCGGGCTTCCTCCCGGGCACCGACCAGGAGTACAACGGAATCATCCGGCGCGGGGCGAAGCTGATCTACGCCTACGCCGAGGCCACCGTCCCCCTCATCACCGTCATCACCCGCAAGGCCTTCGGCGGCGCCTACGACGTCATGGGCTCCAAGCACCTCGGCGCGGACCTCAACCTGGCCTGGCCGACCGCCCAGATCGCCGTCATGGGCGCGCAGGGCGCGGTGAACATCCTGCACCGGCGCACGATCGCGGAGGCCGCCCCGGAGGAGGTGGAGGAGACCCGTGCCCGGCTCATCACCGAGTACGAGGACGCCCTGCTCAACCCGTACACGGCCGCCGAGCGCGGTTACATCGACGCGGTGACCATGCCCTCCGAGACCCGCGCCCACGTGGTGAAGGGGCTGCGGCAGCTGCGCACCAAGCGGGAGTCCCTGCCCCCGAAGAAGCACGGCAACATCCCCCTCTAGGCCCCGAGGAGCTCACAGTGATGATCAAGGTCGTCAAGGGCAACCCGACCCCCGAGGAGCTGGCCGCCGCACTGGCGGTGGTCCAAGCGCGCGCGGCGGCGCTGGCCTCGGCCCCGTCGGGCGCGCCCCGGGTCCCGGACGAGTGGGCGGCGCCGGGCCGGGTGGCCCGTCGGCACGCGCTGCGGCCGGGGCCGCGCGCGTGGGGCCGTACGTACTGGCCGGGCCAGGGCTGAACCCGTACGGGCCGCACGGCCCGCGGAATATGGCGCGAACGGACGGTGGCGCCTGAGTACCCGTACTCAGGCGCCACCGGCGTGCCGGGGCAAGGATCGGAGCATGCTCTGGTCAGACCCGAAGGACGAGCCGCCGAAGGACATGCGCGACGCCCAGGCGATGCTGCGGCGGATGCTGGTGGTGCTCCTGCTGGCGACGCTGGTCGGCGTGTACGTCCTCGGCGTGGCCCCGTTCTAGGCCCGCCTACGATGGCCCCCATGACCGTACGCACGCTCGTCCTCGCCTCCGCCTCCCCCGCCCGGCTGAACCTGCTGCGGCAGGCCGGGCTGGCCCCGCACGTGATCGTCAGCGGCTTCGACGAGGACACGCTGGACCACGACGACCCGGCCGCCCTGGCGCTGGCCCTGGCCGAGGCCAAGGCGGGCGTGGTGGCGGAGCTGGCGGAGGCCGCGGGCGCGCTGGTGATCGGCTGCGACTCGGTGCTGGAGCTGGACGGCGAGGCGCTCGGCAAGCCGGCCGACGCGGCGGAGGCCACGGCCCGCTGGAAGTCGATGCGCGGACGGGCCGGCGTGCTGCGCACGGGGCACTGCGTGATCGACACGGCGACGGGGCGTCAGGTCTCGGCGACGGCCTCGACGACGGTCCGCTTCGGCGAGCCGACGGACGCGGAGGTGGCGGCGTACGTGGAGAGCGGCGAGCCGCTGCACGTGGCCGGGGCGTTCACCCTGGACGGGCTGTCCTCGGCGTTCATCGACGGCATCGACGGGGACCCCGGCAACGTCATCGGCCTGTCGATGCCGCTGCTGCGCTCCCTGTTGGGGGAACTGGGCGTCTCCATCACGGATTTGTGGGCCTGAGTCCCTCCTGCGGCGCGGAGGGGGCCGTCAGGTCGTGCTCCGCGTAGAGGGTCAGCGTCAGCACGATCAGGCAGAAGAGGGCCGTCGTCGCCGCGAAGGCGCCCCAGCCGACGAGTCCGACGGCGAGGGCGCCGAGCACCCCGTGGGTGACGGCGGCGGCGACGAGGACGACCCGGGCGGCGCGGCCGGGCGGGCGGTCGCGCAGGGCGGTGACGGCGAGGAGCACGGCGTTGAGCAGCAGGAAGGCCCCCATCGCCACGCCCAGGCCATACGTTGCCTTGGACATGACATTCGGATCGCTGCCCGCGACCGACATCGACTGACTGGCGGTCGCCCGGCCGAGCACCACGTGGACGAGCACGAGCACCGCCGCCTCCGCAACGAGCGCGAGCGCGCCCAGCCCCGCCACGAGTCTGCGCAGCACGACGCCCCCATCCCTCCCACGCCACAAGCGTGTTCGACGCCACGGAGGCTACTAACGAGTAAACCTGTGGACAAGGGGTCGGGGCCGCTTCGTTACGGGAGGGGGTCCGTGACGGCTCTCACTCAAAGAATGCATAGGCCGTTCGTAGGGACTCCACAAAGAATCAGCAGGGGCGGCTGACCCGCCGAACAGAGACCTTCCCCGCGGTACGGGGTTACTGTGCAGTCGGGGATGTCCCTGACCTGGGGCTACACAAGGGTTTTCGCACTCGAAGGGCACTCGCATCACGCTCTGTGTGGGCAAGCTCACCACCGGGGAAGGGTCGTAAGGCCGTGTCGGCAGTCCCTAAACTCAGCTTGTTTCAAGGAGGGAGCCATCGTGCGCAAGGTGCTCATCGCCAACCGTGGCGAAATCGCTGTCCGCGTTGCTCGGGCCTGCCGGGACGCCGGGATCGCGAGCGTAGCCGTCTACGCCGATCCGGACCGGGACGCTCTGCACGTCCGCGCGGCAGACGAAGCTTTCGCGTTGGGCGGTGACACCCCGGCGGCCAGCTACCTCGACATCGGCAAGGTCCTGCAGGCCGCCGCCGACTCGGGTGCGGACGCCATCCACCCCGGATACGGCTTCCTGTCCGAGAACGCCGAGTTCGCCCAGGCCGTCCTCGACGCGGGCCTGACCTGGATCGGCCCGCCGCCGCAGGCCATCCGCGACCTCGGCGACAAGGTGGCCGCCCGTCACATCGCGCAGCGCGCCGGGGCCCCCCTCGTCGCCGGCACCCCCGACCCGGTCTCCGGGGCGGACGAGGTCGTCGCCTTCGCCGAGCAGCACGGGCTGCCCATCGCCATCAAGGCCGCCTTCGGCGGCGGCGGCCGCGGCCTGAAGGTCGCCCGCACGCTGGAGGAGGTCCCCGAGCTGTACGAGTCCGCCGTGCGCGAGGCCGTGGCCGCCTTCGGCCGCGGCGAGTGCTTCGTCGAGCGCTACCTCGACAAGCCGCGCCACGTCGAGACGCAGTGCCTGGCCGACTCCCACGGCAACGTGGTCGTCGTCTCCACCCGCGACTGCTCGCTCCAGCGCCGCCACCAGAAGCTCGTCGAGGAGGCCCCGGCCCCCTTCCTGTCCGAGGCCCAGAACGCCGAGCTGTACGCCGCGTCCAAGGCCATCCTCAAGGAGGCCGGCTACGTCGGCGCGGGCACCGTCGAGTTCCTGGTCGGCACCGACGGCACCATCTCCTTCCTGGAGGTCAACACCCGCCTCCAGGTCGAGCACCCGGTGACCGAGGAGGTCGCCGGCATCGACCTGGTCCGCGAGATGTTCCGCATCGCCGACGGCGAGGAGCTCGGCTACGGGGACCCGGTCCTGCGCGGCCACTCCATCGAGTTCCGCATCAACGGCGAGGACCCGGGCCGCAACTTCCTGCCCGCCCCCGGCACCGTCACCCGGTTCGACGCGCCGTCGGGCCCGGGTGTCCGCCTGGACGCCGGCGTGGAGTCCGGCTCGGTCATCGGCCCCGCCTGGGACTCGCTGCTCGCCAAGCTCATCGTCACGGGCGCCACCCGCGAGCAGGCCCTCCAGCGCGCCGCCCGCGCCCTGGCGGAGTTCAACGTGGAGGGCATGGCCACCGCCATCCCGTTCCACCGCGCGGTCGTCGCCGACCCGGCCTTCGCCCCGGCCGACGGCAACCCGTTCACGGTCCACACCCGCTGGATCGAGACCGAGTTCGTCAACGAGATCCCGGCGTTCACGGCCCCGGCCGCCGAGGACACCGAGGACGAGCCCGGCCGCGAGACGGTCGTCGTCGAGGTCGGCGGCAAGCGCCTGGAGGTCTCCCTCCCGTCCTCGCTGGGCATGACCCTGGCCCGCACGGCCGCGGCCGGCGGCGCCAAGCCGAAGCGCCGCGCCGCCAAGAAGTCCGGCCCGGCCGCTTCCGGCGACACCCTCGCGTCCCCGATGCAGGGCACGATCGTCAAGGTCGCGGTCGAAGAAGGCCAGCAGGTCAACGAGGGCGACCTGATCGTCGTCCTGGAGGCGATGAAGATGGAGCAGCCGCTGAACGCGCACCGCTCCGGCACCATCGTCGGCCTGACGGCCGAGGTCGGCGCCTCCCTCACCTCGGGCGCCACGATCTGCGAGATCAAGGACTGACGCCCCCGCACCCCCGCGAAGGCCCCCGCCCGGCTCCCCGGGCCGGGGGCCTTCGCACTTCCCGCCTGGCGGTGCTGGGCACAGCCCCCGCAGGGCCCCACAACACCGCCGGCCGGTGTCCGACGGGCCGCCCTGGCGGGGACGGCCCGGCGGACACCGGCCGGACGCTCTGGGTAACGCGCGGCTAGCGCCGCCTCATGTCCGCGACCCGCGCCCTCTCCCCCGCCGCCTGCTGCTCCAGCATCGCGGCGGAAGCGCTCCGCAGCTGCGCGGTCGGCCCCCCGCGCCGCTGCACCGGCAGCGGGGCGTCCCGGCGCGGCCTGCGCCCCTGCATGCCGTCCCCGGCCCCGCCGTGCCCGCCGGAGGCCGGCGCGGAGCCGGCCACGGTGATCTGCACGCCCTGGTCGGCCAGCGCCTGGAGCTCGGTGGCGGCCCGGTCGTCGTGCGCCGGGGGCTCGTCCGTCACGAGCCGGGTCATCACGTCCGTCGGCACCGTCTGGAACATGGTGTCGGTGCCCAGCTTCGTGTGGTCGGCGAGGACCACGACCTCCGCAGCCGCCTGCACCAGCGCCCGGTCCACGCTCGCGGAGAGCATGTTGGACGTGGACAGCCCGCGCTCGGCGGTCAGCCCGCTGCCGGACAGGAAGGCCCGCGAGACCCGCAGCCCCTGGAGGGACTGTTCGGCACCGCTGCCGACGAGGGCGTAGTTCGACCCGCGCAGGGTGCCGCCGGTCATCACCACCTCCACCCGGTTGGCGTGCGCGAGCGCCTGGGCGACGAGCAGCGAGTTGGTGACGACGGTGAGCCCGGGCACCCGGGCGAGCCGTCGGGCCAGCTCCTGGGTCGTGGTGCCCGCGCCGACGACGACGGCCTCGCCTTCTTCGACGAGGCCGGCCGCGACATCGGCGATGGCGGTCTTCTCCGCCGTCGCGAGATGGGACTTTTGCGGAAAGCCGGACTCCCGCGTGAAACCGCCCGGCAAGACCGCACCGCCGTGCCGGCGGTCGAGGAGTCCTTCGGCCTCCAGTGCCCGCACGTCCCGCCGTACGGTCACTTCGGAGGTCTGGACGACGCGGGCGAGCTCACGGAGCGATACCGCACCGTTGGCCCGCACCATTTCGAGGATCAATTGACGACGTTCAGCAGCGAACACGAAACTGACAGTAACCCCAACGACCGTCTGGTTTCAGCTCCTTGCGCCGGAATACCGAAGTTGTCCATACGGTGGGGCGACAAGTGGTATACGCGTCCGAACCGACACCGCACGTCCACCCGGACGTCACCGGGCGGCCGGGCGCCCGCCCCAACCGCCCTGCCAAGAGCGGCGGTTGGGCCGGACCGTGCCGAACGCTACGCCTCTCCGGCGGCCTTGCGCGTGTGCAGCTGGCGGGCGACCTCGGCGATCGAACCGGACAGCGAGGGGTACACGGTGAACGCGTTTGCGATCTGCTCGACCGTCAGGTTGTTGTCGACGGCGATCGAGATGGGGTGGATCAGCTCGCTCGCACGCGGCGAGACGACCACGCCGCCGACCACGATGCCGGTGCCCGGTCGGCAGAACAGCTTCACGAAACCGTCCCGGATGCCCTGCATCTTGGCGCGCGGGTTGCGCAGCAGGGGCAGCTTCACGACACGGGCGTCGATCTTCCCGGCGTCCACGTCGGCCTGGGTGTAACCGACAGTGGCGATCTCGGGGTCGGTGAAGACGTTCGAGGAGACCGTCTTCAGGTTCAGCGGGGCCACCGCGTCGCCGAGGAAGTGGTACATCGCGATGCGCCCCTGCATGGCGGCGACGGAGGCCAGGGCGAACACCCCGGTGACGTCACCGGCGGCGTAGACGCCCGGCGAGGACGTCCGCGACACCTTGTCGGTCCAGATGTGCCCGGACTCCTTCAGCCGGACCCCGGACTCCTCCAGGTTCATGTCCTTGGTGTTCGGGATCGCGCCGACCGCCATCAGGCAGTGGGTGCCGCTGATGACCCGGCCGTCGGAGAGGGTCACCTCGACCCGGTCGCCGACCCGCTTGGCGGACTCGGCGCGCGAGCGGCCGATGACGTTCATGCCGCGGCGGCGGAAGACGTCCTCCAGGACGGCGGCCGCGTCCGGGTCCTCACCCGGCAGCACGCGGTCGCGGGAGGACACCAGGGTCACGCGGGAGCCGAGCGCCTGGTACGCGCCGGCGAACTCGGCGCCGGTCACACCGGAGCCGACCACGATGAGCTCCTCGGGGAGCTCCTCCAGGTCGTAGACCTGGGTCCAGTTGAGGATGCGCTCCCCGTCGGGCATCGCGTCCGGGATCTCGCGCGGGGTACCGCCGGTGGCGATCAGCACGGCGTCGGCGGTGAGGATCGTCTCCGTGCCGTCGGCCGCGGTGACGATGACGTCCCGGGTGCCGTCGATGCCCTGCGGCCCGCCGAGCTTGCCGCGGCCGCGCATCACGCGGGCGCCGGCGCGGGTCACGGAGGCGGTGATGTCGTGCGACTGGGCGAGCGCGAGGCGCTTCACGCGCCGGTTCACCTTGCCGAGGTCCACGCCGACCACGCGGGCGGCCTGCTCGATGGGCGGGGTGTCGTCGGCGACGACGATGCCCAGCTCCTCGTACGAGGAGTCGAAGGTGGTCATGACCTCGGCGGTCGCGATGAGGGTCTTGGAGGGCACGCAGTCGGTCAGCACCGACGCCCCGCCCAGACCGTCGCAGTCGACGACGGTCACCTCCGCGCCGAGCTGGGCCCCCACCAGGGCCGCCTCATACCCGCCGGGTCCGCCGCCGATGATCACGATCCGGGTCACGAAAACTCCGCCTCACGTCTGCCCGGCCGGCTGCCGCCCCGGCCGGCGATCCGGGGGGTCTCCCCGGGGGATGCATTCCACGCCTATTGTCCCGCACGCTTCAAGGTGCTCCACTCCCGGTCCTTCATCCGTGCGCCATCCGGGCACGCGTGCCGGGGCGCCCCTCCCGTACCCTCGACCTCATGTCGCTCTACGCCGCGTACGCCGGCAACCTCGACCCGCGGCTGATGACGCGCCGCGCTCCGCATTCGCCGCTGCGCGGCACGGGCTGGATCAACGACTGGCGGCTGACCTTCGGCGGCGAGCAGATGGGCTGGGAAGGCGCCCTCGCCACCATCGTGGAAGCCCCCCGCCAGCAGGTCTTCGTCGCGCTGTACGACATCGCGCCGCTGGACGAGGACTCCATGGACCGCTGGGAGGGCGTCGGCCTCGACATCTACCGCCGCATGCGGATCCGGGTGCACACGCTGGACGGCGAGGAGCCGGCCTGGTGCTACGTCCTGAACGGCTACGAGGGCGGCCTGCCCTCGGCCCGCTACCTGGGCGAGATCGCCGACGCGGCGGAATCGGCGGGCGCCCCGCACGACTACGTGATGGAACTCCGCAAGCGCCCCTGCTGAGCCCGGGGCGGAGCCCCAGCCTCCTTCCAGCCCCGCCGGGGGACGATTCGGCGGAAACGACAAGGCAACGATCCGAACACCGTGAGCTGCGCCATCTACGCGCGTAGGCGATAAGCGGCTACGCTCGTCTGCGTGAACGCATCTGTTACCGACCCCTTCGCCGCCGCCGACGCCGCCGCCGCCCGCCTCCGCGAGCTCACCGGCGTCGAATCCCACGATGTCGCCCTCGTCATGGGCTCCGGCTGGGCCCCCGCCGCAGAGGCGCTCGGTGCGCCCGAGGCCGAGTTCCCGGTCACCGAGCTGCCCGGCTTCCCGCCCGCCGCCGTCCAGGGCCACGGCGGCAAGATCCGCTCGTACAAGATCGGCGACAAGCACGCCCTGGTCTTCCTCGGCCGGACCCACTTCTACGAGGGCCGCGGCGTCGCCGCCGTCGCGCACGGCGTCCGTACCGCCGTCGCCGCCGGCTGCAAGACCGTCGTCCTCACCAACGGCTGCGGCGGCCTGCGCGAGGGCATGAAGCCCGGCCAGCCCGTCCTGATCAGCGACCACCTCAACCTCACCGCGACCTCGCCGATCGTCGGCGCGAACTTCGTGGACCTCACCGACCTGTACTCGCCGCGCCTGCGCGCGATGTGCAAGGAGATCGACGAGACCCTCGAAGAGGGCGTCTACGTCCAGTTCCCCGGCCCGCACTACGAGACCCCGGCCGAGATCAACATGATCCGCGTCATGGGCGCCGACCTCGTCGGCATGTCCACCGTGCTGGAGGCCATCGCCGCCCGTGAGGCCGGCGCCGAGGTGCTCGGCATCTCCCTGGTCACCAACCTGGCCGCGGGCCTGTCCGGCGAGCCGCTGAACCACGAAGAGGTCCTCCAGGCCGGCCGCGACTCCGCCGCCCGCATGGGCACCCTGCTGACGCAGGTCCTCGCCCGCATCTGACCGACGACCGACGACGTACGAGAGGCAAGGCGGAAGCAGTGCAGGAAAAGGACGACCTCCTCATCCGGGCCCGTGCCTGGCTCGCCGAGGACCCGGATCCGGAGACCGCGGCGGAACTCACGGCGCTCATCGAGGCGGGCGACACCGCCGAGCTCGCCGGCCGGTTCTCCGGCACGCTCCAGTTCGGCACCGCCGGACTGCGCGGTGAGATCGGCGCCGGCCCGATGCGGATGAACCGCTCCGTGGTCATCCGCGCCGCGGCGGGCCTGGCGGCCTACCTCAAGGCCCAGGGCCACGAGGGCGGCCTGGTGGTCATCGGTTACGACGCCCGCTACAAGTCCGCGGACTTCGCCCGCGACACGGCGGCCGTGATGACCGGCGCCGGTCTGCGCGCGGCCGTCCTGCCCCGCCCGCTGCCGACGCCCGTCCTCGCGTACGCCATAAGGCACCTGGGCGCCGTCGCCGGCGTCGAGGTGACCGCGAGCCACAACCCTCCGCGGGACAACGGCTACAAGGTCTACCTCGGCGACGGCTCGCAGATCGTCTCCCCGGCGGACGCGCAGATCGCGGCGGAGATCGACGCGATCCCCTCGCTCGACGCGGTCCCCCGCCCCTCGGACGGCTGGCTCCAGCTCGACGAGGAGGTCCTGGAGGCCTACCTGGCGCGCACGGACTCCGTCCTGACCCCCGGCTCCCCCCGGGGCGTGCGGACCGTCTACACGGCCATGCACGGCGTCGGCAAGGACGTCGTCATGGCGGCCTTCGCCCGCCACGGCTTCCCGGCGCCGGTGCTCGTGGAGGCCCAGGCGGAGCCGGACCCGGCCTTCCCGACGGTCGCCTTCCCGAACCCGGAGGAGCCGGGCGCGATGGACCTGTCCTTCGCGAAGGCCGCCGAGGTCCAGCCGGACATCGTGATCGCGAACGACCCGGACGCGGACCGCTGCGCGGTGGCCGTGCCCGACAACGGCGGCTGGCGCATGCTGCGCGGCGACGAGGTCGGCGCCCTGCTGGCGGCCCACCTGGTACACAAGGGCGCCCAGGGCGTCTTCGCCGAGTCGATCGTCTCCTCGTCCCTCCTGGGACGCATCGCGGAGGCGGCGGGCCTCGGCTACGAGGAGACCCTCACGGGCTTCAAGTGGATCTCCCGCGTCGAGGGCCTGCGCTACGGCTACGAGGAGGCCCTCGGCTACTGCGTGGACCCCGAGGGCGTCCGCGACAAGGACGGCATCACGGCCGCCCTCCTCGTCGCCGAACTGGCCTCGGTGCTCAAGGAGCAGGGCCGCACCCTGACCGACCTGCTGGACGACCTGGCGATGGCCCACGGCCTGCACCACACCGACCAGCTCTCGGTCCGCGTCTCGGACCTGTCGGTCATCGCGAACGCGATGGCGCAGCTGCGCGCGGAGCCCCCGACGGCCCTGGCGGGCCTGCGGGTGGCCTCGGCGGAGGACCTGTCCCAGGGCACGGAGAAGCTCCCGCCGACGGACGGCCTGCGCTACTACCTGGAGGGCGACTACAAGGCCCGGGTGATCTGCCGCCCGTCCGGCACGGAGCCGAAGCTCAAGTGCTACCTGGAGGTCGTCGTCCCGGTGGCCGAAGCCTCGGACCTCACCCAGGCCCGCACCCGGGGCCAGGAAATCCTGGACACGCTGAAGAAGGACCTCGCGGCGGCAATGGGCCTGTAGCCCCCACCCCTGCCACACCCCCGGCCCCCGCAGCCCCGGCTGCGGGGGCCGGGGGCGTTCGGGGGGGGACAGCCGGGCGGGCCGGGTCCGGCAGACCGGGCATCCGACCCCCTCAGCATGCCCATCGGGACCCTCGTACGCCCCAGATCGCTACGCGCTCCTCATTTCTCAGCGTCCGGCGGCCGTCTGGGGTCGATCCCCGCCCGAGATGGCGGGCACCTTCATGATCATTACAGTGGGGGCATGACCGCACGAGACGACTTGCTCATCGATCTGATCAATCGGACGGAGATGGAGGGCGAGGGCCCGCGCATCACCGTCGTCGCGCAGGGCGTGGTGATAACGGGCCGGATCGCGGCCCATCGGCACTGGGCAACGCATCTTGCGGTGCAGCTCAGTGAGACGGGTTTGCCCGATGAGCGGTTCGCCGAGGACTTCAGCCGCGAGGCCGGGGAGACCCCTGAGTATCCCCCAGCCTTCCTCCATCTCCAGGGCTGCCACCTGATCTCCGGCGCCAGCAGCCTTCCCGCCGCACTGGGCGAGTCTTTCCGGGTCCCACTCGCCATGATCAGTGCGTGGAGCGTGCGTTGAGTCCCCATTCGCCTCACCGGCTTCCGGCGGTTGTGCGGGGCTGATCGAACGCGTACGGGATGCCGCGCTCCCACAGTTCTTCGGCATGGCCCGCGAAGCGGTCGTACATGCCGTCTTCGCCGTGTCGGCGGAGGTGGAACATGGGCGAGTCGTGACCGATCACGCGCGCGAGGTGAGGGGTGACGAGAGCGTCGGAGTCGAAGAGGAAGACGCTCAGGCCGACGTGGTTTCTCCCCGTTCGGGTCGCCGAGGAGAAAGCGGATCCGGCAGCCGCTCTGGACCTTCTTGCGGATGATCCCGGCGAGGCCAGGATCATGGTCCAGAAGAAGTAGTTCGTGTACCCGGCCAGCAGCATGTCGGAAGTCGTGTCGGCGACCAGCCTGGCCCACACCGTGGAAGGGCACGCGGAGCGGTACGGGTACGAGTGGACAAGCTCCCTGTCCTGCCCGGTCTTCACACGGCTGCTCACTGCTTCGGGCCAGATCATGCACTCCTCAACTCCCAACACCCGCGCCACATCCGCACGGTTTCGAGCATGCGGCACCAGCGTGGGTGTGACGCGGGTAGCGGCCCCGGACGGCCTGCGGCCGCCGAGACGACAGGAGCGCGTAGCGATCTGACGCGCCCATCGGCCCCGGATACCGGCCTGGTTGGCATTTGGTGCGGATATCAGCCACGGACGGCCGTCGGACGCTGAGACGAGAGAAGCGCGTAGCGATCTGACGCGGACGGCGGTCCCGATTACTGCTGATGGGGGGCCGGATGCCCGGTCTGCCGGCCCCCGGCCTCCCCGACTGATCCCTGACACGGCCGCATGCCCGACGGACATCCGTCCCGTTCCTTTGGGGGGTTCCCGGCAGTCTTCGGCATTTCGTGGCGGGTCGGCCTGTCAAGGGTCGCCGCAGGCGATCGCGTAGCGACGCGACCGAAGGGAGCGCCCTTGACAGGGCGGCCCGACGCGGAAGGACGATGAGACTGGCGGGAACCCCCCGAGCCCTCTCTGAGACCGCTGAGTGGGGTCCCGACCTCCCAGGTACCGGTGCGCTGGCCGGTTCCGGGCCGGGCAGGTGCCGCCGGGCGGCGGGTGGGCAGCCACCGCCCAGCCTCCACCCGTCGAGGGGGCGATGGCCGGCCCCCGCCGAGACGCGCCCCCCTCAGGTCGCCGTCGGCGTCGGCGAGCCGCTCGGCCGGACCAGTTCGCCCAGGGTGGGGGCCGACTCCGGGCGGGAGCGGACCGCATCCGTGCACTCCCATGCGCGGGGCGGGTCCGCGTCCGGGCCGCCCAGGACGACCGGGCCCGGGCCCGCCGAGACGGCGTCGCTCGCGGAGAGGGTGCACACGATCTGGGCCAGGGCCACCGGCGGCAGGTCCTCGGGCTTGCGGCTCAGCCGGACCGTCCCCGCCGGGTCGCCCGCGCGCGCCGGGGCGGCCGTGAGCCCCTCCGGTACGCCGGTCGTGAAGCCGCCCTCCCGTTCCTGCTCGGACGGGACGCGCTCCAGCTCCTCCAGCAGCGCCTGCGCGACCAGCGTGACGGGCTCGCGCCCGGTCCGCTTCTCCGGCACCGGGACGACCCGCTCCACGGCCACCAGCTGCGATCCGCAGACCAGCTCCACCTTGGCGCGGAAGCCCTGCACCCCGCTCTGCCCCGACGGCAGGTCCGGGGTGTCGCAGGACACCCGCGACGGGGCCGGCCCCACATCGACCGGAACCGTCGTGGCCCGGATCCCGCACCCCGACAGCAGAACGCCGACGGCGAGCACCCCGACCCCTGCCAGCCCCCTACGCGTCCGTACCGGAGCCACCGGCGATCACCTTCCCCACGTCCACCGGAAGCCGCAGCGTGAACACGGCCCCGCCCTCCGGGCCGTTCGCGGCCGTGATGTCGCCGCCGTGAATGTGGGCGTTCTCCATCGCGATCGACAGGCCCAGCCCGCTGCCGTCCGACTTCGGCCGGGAGGCGCTCGCCTTGTAGAAGCGGTCGAAGACGTGCGGCAGCACCTCCTCCGGGATGCCCGGCCCGTTGTCCTTGACCGCGACGACCAGCCACTCGCCCTCGACCCGTACCGACACCCGCACCGGCGAGCCGCCGTGCTTGAGCGCGTTGCCGATCAGGTTGGCCAGGATGACGTCGAGCCGCCGCGGGTCGAGGCGCGCCACGATCCCGCGTCCGGCGTCCACCTCGACGGCGTCCAGCCAGGCCCGCGCGTCGATGCACGCCGTGACCTGGTCGGCGACGTTCACGTCGTCGAGGACCAGCCGCGCGGTCCCCGCGTCGAAGCGGGTGACCTCCATCAGGTTCTCCACCAGGTCGTTGAGCCGTCGGGTCTCGCTGACCACGAGACCCACGGCCGGCGCGATCATCGGGTCGAGGTCGTCGACCTCCTCCTCCAGCACCTCAGCGACCGCGGTCAACGCCGTGAGCGGCGTGCGCAGTTCGTGGCTCATGTCGGCCACGAACCGCCGGCTCGCCTCCTCGCGGGCGCTCATGTCGGCGACCTTCTTCTCCAGGGCTTCCGCCGTCCGGTTGAAGGTCCGTGACAGATCGGCCAGTTCGTCGGTCCCGGACACGTCGAGCCGGTGGTCGAGCTCGCCCTCCCCCAGCCGCCGTGCCGCCTCGCCGAGCCGCTGTACGGGCTTCAGCACGGTCCGTGCCGCCGCCTGCGCGAGCAGCGCCGACCCGAGCAGTGCCAGCCCCGTCGCGATGGTCAGCGACCAGCCGAGCGCGTTGAGGTCGTCCCGCTCCGTGGCCAGCGACTTGTACATGTAGCCGGTGGGCCCGCCGCCCACGATCCGCGTGCCGCCGACCAGGTACGGGTTGCCGCCGGGCTTCGTCCGCTGCCAGTACATGTGGTACTCGGAGTCGTTGGCGGTCGTGGACTTCTGCCGGTCGTTCACGGCGTGCTGGAGGGACTTCGGTACGTCGTCGAGCCCGAACGAGGTGGCCCCGGCGGTGCCGAACACCAGCCGCCGGTCCTTGCGTTCGTGGACGAGCAGCACGCTGTACCCGGGGCTGCTGCCCGCCATCAGCTCGGCGGTGCGCTGCAGTTCCTCGGGGGTGGGGTCGGCGGGCAGGGCCGCGGCCCGGTTCTGCATCTCCTGGCGGAAGTCGCCGAGGGCCGCGTCCTGGGTGCGGGTGAGCACCGCCTCGCGGTTGAGCCAGTACGCGATCCCGGAAGCGGAGACCGCGGCCGTGAGGGCGACCAGGGCGAACACCACGAGCAGCCGCAACCGCAGGCTGGTCCAGCGCCGGCCCGCGAACAGGGCCTTGGTCACTGCGGGGAGTCCAGCCGGTAGCCGACACCCCGGACGGTACGGATCAGGGTGGGCGACGAGGGCACTTCCTCGACCTTGGCGCGCAGCCGCTGTACACAGGCGTCGACGAGCCGCGAGTCGCCCAGGTAGTCGTGCTCCCACACCAGCCGCAGCAGCTGCTGGCGGGAGAGCGCCTGTCCGGGCCGGCGGCTGAGCTCCAGCAGCAGCCGCAGCTCGGTGGGCGTGAGCTGGAGGTCCTCGCCGTTCTTCGTCACGGTCATGGCGGCCCGGTCGATGACGAGCGACCCGAACACGGCGGAGTCGCTGGCCTCGCGCTCGCCGCGGCGCAGCACGGCGCGGATGCGCGCGTCGAGCACCCGGCCCTGGACGGGCTTGACGACGTAGTCGTCGGCCCCGGACTCCAGGCCCACGACGACATCGATGTCGTCGCTGCGCGCGGTGAGCAGGATGATCGGCAGCTGGTCGGTGCGGCGGATCCTCCGGCACACCTCGAAGCCGTCGATCCCGGGCAGCATGACGTCGAGCACGATCAGGTCCGGCCGCTGCTCGCGCAGCAGTTTCAGGCCGTCCTCACCCGTCGCCGCGGTGGCCACACGGTGGCCCTGGCGTGTCAGGGAGAGTTCGAGGGCCGTGCGGATGGCGTCGTCGTCCTCGATCAGCAACAGGAAAGGCACGGGCTCATTCTGTCCCATCGGTCGTCGGGACTTCGACCGTCGCGCGCGACGGATCCGGCCCGGGGTGGCTGTGACAGTGCTGTGACAGTCGACGGACACGCCGGTTAAGTCCGCCGGGCAGTCTTTTGTCATCGAAGCACGGACCGAAGCAGACTCCACGACGGGGGGCGCGAGATGAACACGCTGCACAGCACCACCACCAGCGCGGTTGTCACGCGGCTGCACGACGCGAACCGCCGGGCGGGTGTCCGTACGGTGCCGGGCTCCCGGCGGCAGGCTCACGTTGTAGCCATTGACGCGAACCAGTACCAGGCGGTTCCCGCCCAGCGGACCCCGTCCTCCCCTTCCTCCTCGGAGGCGGAGTTCACGGCGTACGTCCAGGAGCGGCGCGCGGCCCTGTACGCGACGGCCTTCCACCTCACCGGCGACCGCCACGAGGCCGAGGACCTGCTGCAGAGCGCGCTGTTCTCCACGTACCGCGCCTGGGACCGGATCAGTGACAAGGCGGCGGTGGGCGGCTACCTGCGCCGCACGATGACGAACCTGCACATCAGCGCGTGGCGTCGGCGCAAGCTGAACGAGTACCCGACGGAGGAGCTGCCGGAGACGGCCTCCGACACGGACGCGATGCGCGGCACGGAGCTGCGCGCGGTGCTCTGGCAGGCGCTGGCCCGCATCCCGGAGCCGCAGCGCACGATGCTGGTGCTGCGCTACTACGAGGGCCGCACGGACCCGGAGATCGCGGAGATCCTGGGCATCAGCGTCGGCACCGTGAAGTCGAGCATCTGGCGCTCGCTGCGCCGGCTGCGCGAGGACGAGGTGCTGAGCTTCGGGCGTGACGAGGCGGAGTCCTTCGGGGAGCTCGTCGCGTAAGCCACACACCACAGACCACCGGCCAGGGGGTCCGTCCTACGGGGGTGGGGCGGAGGCCATGGGGGGGATGAAGGCGGGATCAGGCGGCCGGGGGTCCGTTTGGTCCCGCCTTCTCTTTGTGCCCGGGTACGGGAAGTGCCCGGGCACTTTCCATGCCCGGGCACTTCTGGACGACCGCCTGTGGCTAGGCCGCGGCGGCGCTCGCCGAGCGGTGGCGGCCCGCCGCCGCTGCCGCGAGGCGGCCCAGGGCTTCGTCGCGGCCGCAGGCGTGGGCGCCGAGGGCGATGTGCCGGGCGACGATGCCGCGCTCGGCCCGCATCAGGCGCAGGCCCCGGCGGACCAGGAACGGCAGCGACTTGCGGCCCTCGCGCAGGTCGCGGGCCAGCCGGCGGCGGAAGGTGGTGGAGGGGCGGCCGCGCAGGCAGATCGCGTCGGCGAGGAGGCCGAGCTCCTGGCAGCGGGCGGCGATGTCGGCGGCGAAGATGCCCTCCGCGATGAACAGCGGGGTGCGGGAGATGTCCAGGGTCTCCGTGCCGGTGCGGGAGCTGGTCGCGATGTCGTAGACCGGGACCTCGGTGCGGCCGGTGCGGCAGAGTTCGGCGACGGCGGCGACGGCGACGTCCGCGTCCCAGGACCGCGGGGAGTCCCAGTCGATGTCCGAGCTGCCCTCGACCAGGGGGAGGGTCGGGTCCGTCCCCTCCTTGTAGAAGTCGTCCAGGCGCAGTACGGGCAGACCCGAGCGGGCCGCCAGCGAGGACTTGCCGGAACCCGAGGGGCCGGTCAGGAGCACGACGCGCGTCGGAAGGGGAGATGAACAGCTCACGGGAGACCAGTGTGAGGCATTACCCGGCGTATCAACACACTGCCGACAGCCCCTGCGACCGGTCTCACACGCCGGGTTGGAATCCGGGAAGCCTCTGCGACTACGCTGTGTGCGCACGCGACTACGACCACAGGCGGGAACCAATGGCACGTCACGCAGCCTCCGACCCCTCTCCCCACCGGCTCCGCTCGGCCGGACTGACCCTCTCGATGGCCGGGGCGGCCCTGGCCATGGCGGCCGGCGGGGCGCAGGCGGGCGAGCTGGACCCGGCGGCGGCCGTCGCCGGGGTCGTCGACCCGATCTCCGACC
Source organism: Streptomyces sp. NPDC029216 (assembly GCF_040648015.1). Lineage (NCBI taxonomy): Bacteria > Bacillati > Actinomycetota > Actinomycetes > Kitasatosporales > Streptomycetaceae > Streptomyces > Streptomyces sp. NPDC029216. The sequence continues at coordinate 34,900 of NZ_JBEZWL010000025.1, forward strand.
TGAAGGTGAACCCGCTCGCCCACACCGGGGTGGACCCGCTGGACAACGGGGTGGGCACGAAGGTCGCCGACTTCCCGGCCGTGGGCACCACGATGGTGACGGGGGTGCTGACGCAGGGGCCGTCGGTGAAGGAGATTCCGCAGGCGGCGGTCTCCTCGCTGCTGGGGCCGGTCCTGCCGAAGTCGTAGGACGGAGCACGCGAAGGCCCCGGCAGCACTGGGGTCCCCCCCAGCGGTAGCTGGGGGAGGGTTGCTGCCGGGGCCGGTTCGTGTGGGGCTCTAGTACGAAGAGCCGCCCGAGCCCAGCGATCCGGTCGGGTGCCAGACCGTCTTGGTCTCCAGGAACGCCGTCAGGCGCGACGTGCCCGGGTCGGCGGTCCAGTCGTCCACAGGCTGTGGACGCAGGACGCGCTTGAGGTTGTCCGCCGCGGCGATCTCCAGCTCCTTGGCGAGGGCCGCGTCGGCGCCCGCGAGGTCGATCGCGTTGACGTCCTGGTGGGCCGCGAGGTGCGGGCCCATCTCGGCGGCCTTGCCGGAGAGGATGTTGACCACGCCGCCGGGCAGGTCGGAGGTGGCCAGCACCTCGCCCAGGGACAGGGCGGGGAGCGGGGCCTTCTCGCTGGCGATGACGACGGCGGTGTTGCCCGTCGCGATCACCGGGGCGATCACCGAGACCAGGCCCAGGAAGGACGAGTCCTGCGGGGCCACGACCGTGACGACGCCGGTCGGCTCCGGGGTGGAGAGGTTGAAGAACGGGCCCGCGACCGGGTTGGCCCCGCCCACGACCTGGCTGATCTTGTCGGTCCAGCCCGCGTACCAGACCCAGCGGTCGATCGCCGCGTCGACGACCGCGGCGGCCTTCGACTTGGACAGGCCCTCGGCCTCGCCGACCTCGCGGACGAACTGCTCCCGGCGGCCCTCCAGCATCTCGGCGATGCGGTAGAGGATCTGGCCGCGGTTGTACGCGGTGGCGCCGGCCCAGCCGCCGAAGGCCTTGCGGGCCGCGACGACCGCGTCACGGGCGTCCTTGCGGGAGGACAGCGGGGCGTTCGCCAGCCAGTTGCCCTTGGAGTCGCTCACCTCGTACACCCGGCCGCTCTCGGAACGGGGGAACTTGCCCCCGACGTACAGCTTGTAGGTCTTGAAGACGTTCAGACGCAGAGAGGACTCAGACATCGAGGTAGGCCTCCAGACCGTGGCGGCCGCCCTCGCGGCCGAAGCCCGACTCCTTGTAGCCGCCGAAGGGCGAGGTCGGGTCGAACTTGTTGAACGTGTTGGCCCACACCACACCTGCGCGGAGCTTGTTGGCGACCGCGAGGATGCGGGAGCCCTTCTCCGTCCAGATGCCGGCGGACAGGCCGTACTGGCTGTTGTTGGCCTTGGCGACGGCCTCGTCCGGGGTGCGGAAGGTCAGCACGGACAGGACCGGGCCGAAGATCTCGTCGCGGGCGACCGTGTGCGCCTGGGTGACGTTCGTGAAGAGCGTCGGGGCGAACCAGTAGCCGGCGGACGGCAGCTCGCACGCCGGGGACCAGCGCTCGGCGCCCTCGGCCTCGCCCGTGTCGGCGAGGGCCGTGATCCGGGCGAGCTGCTCGGCGGAGTTGATCGCACCGATGTCGGTGTTCTTGTCGAGCGGGTCGCCCAGGCGCAGCGTGGAGAGGCGGCGCTTGAGGGAGTCCAGCAGCTCGTCGTGGATCGACTCCTGGACCAGCAGGCGGGAGCCCGCGCAGCAGACCTGGCCCTGGTTGAAGAAGATGCCGTTGACGATGCCCTCGACGGCCTGGTCGATGGGGGCGTCGTCGAAGACGATGTTGGCGCCCTTGCCGCCCAGCTCCAGGGTGACCTTCTTGCCGGTGCCGGCGATCTGGCGGGCGATGGCCTTGCCGACCGCGGTGGAGCCGGTGAAGGCGACCTTGTTGACGTCCGGGTGGGCGACGAGTTCGGCGCCCGCGTCCCCGTAGCCGGGGATGATGTTGACGACGCCCTTGGGCAGGCCGGCCTGGCGGCAGATGTCCGCGAAGAACAGCGCCGAGAGGGGGGTCGTCTCCGCCGGCTTCAGGACGACGGTGTTGCCGGTGGCCAGCGCCGGGGCGATCTTCCACGCGAGCATCAGCAGCGGGAAGTTCCACGGGATGACCTGGCCGGCCACACCGAGCGGGCGCGGGTTCGCGCCGTAGCCGGCGTGGTCGAGCTTGTCGGCCCAGCCCGCGTAGTAGAAGAAGTGCGCGGCGACCAGCGGGAGGTCCGCGTCGCGGGTCTCCTTGATCGGCTTGCCGTTGTCCAGGGTCTCCAGGACGGCCAGCTCGCGGCTGCGCTCCTGGATGATCCGGGCGATGCGGAAGAGGTACTTGGCGCGCTCGGAGCCGGGCAGCGCGGACCACTTCTCGAAGGCCTTGCGGGCGGCCTTGACGGCGCGGTCGACATCGGCGGCGCCGGCCTGGGCGACCTCCGACAGGACCTCCTCGCTGGAGGGGCTGACGGTCTTGAAGACCTTGCCGTCGGCGGCGTCGGTGAACTCGCCGTCGATGAAGAGCCCGTAGGAGGGGGCGATGTCGACGACCGAGCGGGACTCGGGAGCCGGTGCGTACTCGAAGAGGGATGCCATGGTGATCAGTCCACCGTCACGTAGTCGGGTCCGGAGTAACGCCCGGTGCTCAGCTTCTGGCGCTGCATGAGCAGGTCGTTCAGCAGGCTGGAGGCGCCGAAGCGGAACCACTCGTTGGTCAGCCAGTCCTCGCCCGCGGTCTCGTTGACCAGGACCAGGAACTTGATGGCGTCCTTGGTGGTGCGGATGCCGCCGGCCGGCTTCACGCCGATCTGGATTCCAGTCTGCGCCTTGAAGTCGCGGACGGCTTCGAGCATGAGCAGGGTGTTGGCGGGGGTGGCGTTGACGCCGACCTTGCCGGTGGAGGTCTTGATGAAGTCGGCGCCCGCGAGCATGCCGATCCACGAGGCGCGGCGGATGTTGTCGTACGTCGACAGCTCGCCGGTCTCGAAGATGACCTTCAGCCGGGCGGCGGTGCCGTCCTCGCGGACGCACGCCTCCTTGACGGCCTTGATCAGCTCGTACGTCTCCAGGTAGCGGCCGGCGAGGAAGGCGCCACGGTCGATGACCATGTCGATCTCGTCGGCGCCGGCGGCGACGGCGTCACGGGTGTCGGCCAGCTTGACCGGCAGGGCGGCCCGGCCCGCCGGGAAGGCGGTGGCGACGGAGGCGACCTTGACGTCGGCGCCGTTCAGGGCCGCCTTGGCGGTGGCCACCATGTCGGGGTAGACGCAGACCGCGGCGGTCATGGGCGTCGTGCGGTCGAGGGGGTCGGGGTGGACGGCCTTGGCGGCGAGCGACCGGACCTTGCCCGGGGTGTCCGCACCCTCGAGCGTGGTCAGGTCGATCATCGAGATGGCCAGGTCGATGGCGTACGCCTTCGCCGTGGTCTTGATCGAGCGGGTGCCGAGGGCGGCCGCGCGGGCCTCCAGTCCGACTGCGTCGACGCCGGGCAGCCCGTGCAGGAAGCGGCGCAGCGCGCTGTCGGACGTCGTCACGTCAGCGAATGCGGTGAGGGTGGTGGGCATGGTCACCAGATGAGCATATCTACGCGCGTAGCGACCTGTCACCCCCCACGTGCACATCTGGGCGTGACGTCCACCATCGGTGCGGCCGGGCCCTCCGCCCGGCCGTACGGCAGAATCGGCGGCATGACCACACCCTCCCCCCATGAGCCGGTCTACGCCGACCGCGTCTACCGCTCCCCCATGGCCGTCGTCACCGGGGTGCTGCTGCTCGCGATGATCGCGTGGCTGTGCGGGGACGCCGTCGTGCGCGGCTCGGCCGACGGCCGGTGGATCGGGCTCGCCGCCGCCGTGTGCCTCGTCCCGCTGACCGTGGCGTACACGATCCGGCCCGCCGTCTTCGCCAACGAGGACCGGCTGCGGGTCCGCAACCCCTTCCGGACCATCGTGCTGCCGTGGGGCTCGGTCGACGCGGTGCGGGCCGGGTACTCGGCGGAGGTGCTGGCGGAGGGGTCGACGTACCAGCTCTGGTCGGTGCCGGTGTCGCTGCGCGAGCGCAAGAAGGCCAACCGCGGCGGGCTCCGCGCGGCGGCCACCGGCAAGGGTGCCGGCGCTGCGGACGGGGCGGCTGCGGTTCCGCGGGCCTCCGCGGACAAGGCCGTCGACGAGCTGACCGAGCTCGCCGAGCGCGGGGCGGCCCGGCCGGGGGCGCGGGGGCCGGTCACCGTGAAGTGGGCGTACGAGATCATCGCGCCGGCGGTGCTGGGCGCGCTCGCGCTGGTCGTGCTGCTGGCGGTCGGGTAGGAACCCCGGCCGAGACGGCTCACTCCTGACCGGAACCGCTGCTGCCGGGGGTGGCGTCCTCGGTGGTGTGCACCGTCATGAGGGCAGCGGCAGCGCCGCCACCGCCACACAGCTCCCGGTCCGTCCCCGGCTTCTGAGCGGGGCCCTGCTGGCCGCGCATCTGCTGCTCGTCGGATGGCTCACCCTGCGCCCCCTGGACGTGCCCTGGGCGGCGGCCGCGAACCTGACCCCGCTGGAGGGGATCCGGGCGGACCTGGCGATGGGGCCGCTGGAGGCCGCGCGGCGGATCGGGGAGGGGCTGGCGCTGCTGGCCCCGCTGGGGGTGCTGCTGCCGCTGGCCGGCGGCCGGCTGGTGGCGGGGCCGCTGGCGGCGTGGTCCTCGCTGGTGCGGACGGCGGCCGCGGCCGTCCTGATCTCGCTGAGCATCGAGATGCTCCAGACCGCGGTCCCGGGGCGGGTGCTGAACGTGGACGCCCTGCTGCTGAACACCGCCGGGGTGGTGATCGTGCACGTGGCGGTCGTACCGGCGCTGCGGGCCAGGCTGCGCAGGCCCCTGATGTCCCGGGAGGCCGCTTCTCAGGGGAGCACCCCGAGAATTCCCAGGGTCGGTCTCGGCCCGTGGACCGAGGTCCTTTCGGCGGTACCGCGCGAGTATTGATTCATCGCGCCAGGCAATCAAGGAAAGCGCGCGAATCCCGATGCGAAGGAGAACACCATGAGCGCGCTGACCCGCCCCCGTGACGGACGGCTGATCGGCGGCGTCTGCGCCGGACTGGCGAAGCGGTTCGGAATGAAGGCCCGCACGATGCGGCTCATCTTCGTCGTGTCCTGCCTGCTGCCCGGCCCGCAGTTCCTGATCTACCTGGCGCTGTGGCTGCTGATCCCGAACGAGAAGTCCGGCGTCGGGGCGCCGAGCACGGCCTGGTGATTCCGGCCGGTGCCCAGCCGCTTTCCGGCGGGGATCAGCCGGCCTTCCCGACCTTCTCCAGCTGCTTGTCGGCGACTTCCTGCGGAACCGCCGCCTTCTGGCCGGCGGCCGCCACGTTGAGGGCCATCAGCCGTACGACGGTGGAGCCCTCACGGACGACGACCAGGTGGACCTGGGCCGAGACGCCGTCGGCAGCGGCGGTCGTGGTCCAGCTGACGCTCTCGTCGCCGGCGGTCTTGAACGGGACCGCCTTCACGTCCCGGTAGGTGCCGCTCTGCTTCTGAACGGTGGCGGTGAAGCCGGAGCCACAGGCCGCGACGGCCTCGCGGAGCCGGGCGACGACCCGCTTGGCGTCGCTCTCGTCGTAGGAGCTGACGGAGGCGGAGACGGCGAGGCCGACCTGCTTCTGGGAGCCGATGCCGCGGTTGACGGTCTCGTGCGCGGCCGGGTCGGGCTTGTCGCCCATGATGTCGGCGAGCGGCTGGCAGGCCTTCTTGTCGGCCTGCGGCTGGCCGTCGGGGGCGTTCGGGTTCTTGCCCTGCGCGGAGACCTGGTAGCCGGGGAGGTCGCCCTGTTCGAGGGCGGCGCGGTTCAGCCGGTCGTCCTTGGCCTTGGGGGCGGGCGAGGCGGCCTGGGCGCCGGGGGTGCCCGAGGCGCCGGAGGGCGCGCCGGCCGCGGAACCCTTGGGGTCCGGGCTCTTGCCGGCCGCGGGTGCGTCCGTGCCGCTGCTGCAGCCGACGGCCCCGAGGAGCAGGGCGGGGAGCAGCGCGAACGCCGTCGCGGGCGCCTTGAAACGTGCCGTGATGCGCATGACCGAACCTCAGACCCCGTGTGTCGGCGGGCAGTTGGTGGTGATCGTGGCACACTGCGCCGCGTGGCGCACACCACCTCGAAGGGGTGCGCGCCACGCGAACGGGCGTGCGGTCGGGGGTCCGGATCAGCCGCCGAGGCCGCCGAGCGCGGGGACTCCGCCGAGCAGCTGGGTGATGGGGGCGGCGGGGTCGCTGGCCTGGCCCTCCTGGGCAGCCTGGTCCGTCTGGTTGGTGAGGGAGCTGGTGGCGCTGGTGACGGTGCCGAGGGCGTCCGTCAGGTTCGGGGTCGGGAGCGCCGAGGCGGAGGCGGTACCCGCGGCACCCGCGGCGAGGGCGGCACCAATGACAGCGACACCGAGGGACTTGGCAGCAGACTGCTTCATGAAAAATCGTCCTTGCGACGGGGAATCGAGCGGCTCCGCAAACTAGCCACTTCAAACCCCCTCCCGCAAACATCCTTAAATATGAGAAAGCGCCCGGGATTTACGATCCCCGGACGCTTTCCCTCTGTTATGCCGTGGCCTAGGCCGATACAGATCCGCTGGTCGAAGCGGTCTGACGGAACAGCCACTCGGACTTCAGCTCCGCGTAACCCGGCTTGATCACGTCGTTGATCATCGCCAGTCGTTCATCGAAAGGAATGAACGCGGACTTCATGGCATTGACGGTGAACCACTGCATGTCGTCGAGCGAGTAGCCGAAGGCGTCGACCAGGTGCTCGAACTCGCGGCTCATGCTGGTGCCGCTCATCAGCCGGTTGTCGGTGTTGACCGTCAGGCGGAAGTGCAGCTTGCGCAGCAGGCCGATGGGGTGCTCGGCGTACGAGGCGGCCGCGGCGGTCTGCAGGTTCGAGGTCGGGCACATCTCCAGGGGGATGCGCTTGTCCCGGACGTACGAGGCCAGGCGGCCGAGCTTCACGGAGCCGTCGGCGGCGACCTCGATGTCGTCGATGATCTTCACGCCGTGGCCCAGGCGGTCGGCGCCGCACCACTGGAGGGCCTGCCAGATCGACGGCAGGCCGAAGGCCTCGCCGGCGTGGATGGTGAAGTGGTTGTTCTCCCGCTTGAGGTACTCGAAGGCGTCGAGGTGGCGGGTGGGGGGGAACCCGGCCTCGGCGCCGGCGATGTCGAAGCCGACCACGCCGTTGTCGCGGTAGCGGTTGGCCAGTTCGGCGATCTCCAGCGCGCGGGCGGCGTGGCGCATGGCGGTCAGCAGGGCGCCGACGCGGATGCGGTGGCCGTTGGCCCTGGCGCGGCGCTCGCCCTCGCGGAAGCCGTCGTTGACCGCCTCGACGACCTCTTCGAGGGTCAGGCCGGCCTCCAGGTGCTGCTCGGGGGCGTAGCGGATCTCGGCGTACACGACGCCGTCCTCGGCCAGGTCCTCGGCGCACTCGGCGGCGACCCGGAAGAGGGCCTCCTTGGTCTGCATGACGGCGCAGGTGTGCGCGAACGTCTCCAGGTAGCGCGGGAGGGAGCCGGAGTCGGCGGCGTCGCGGAACCAGACGCCCAGCTTGTCGGCGTCGGTCTCGGGCAGCTTGTCGTAGCCGACCTCGGCCGCCAGCTCGACGATGGTGCCGGGGCGCAGGCCACCGTCGAGGTGGTCGTGCAGCAGCACCTTGGGGGAGCGGCGGATCTGGTCCGGGGTGGGCTTGTCGGTGGTCTCGCTCGTCATCCCGGCACTCTACTCCTACGCGCGTAGAGCAACCCGTCGGCGGCAGGCGTCGATATGTAACAGAGACCGTACGGACGGGTGGCATACACCTGCCGGTCTGAGACTGTTCCGCCATGGCACAGCATGCGCCGCCGGCGCGCGGGGCCCGCCTGGGGCGGGCGGCCGGCGCGAACGGCTCGGACACGACGGTCAGTGGTGTGGTCCTCCTGCTCCCGGGGACGTCCAGGATCACCCCCGGTCCCCTGCGCCCGCTCGCGCGGGCGCTGGCCCGGGCGGGCGGGGCGGAGGGGCTGGTGGCGCACCCGGTGCTGCACGGCCCCGGGGACCGCGAGGAGGCCGCGCGGTGGGCGGCGGACGAGGCGCTGCGCCGGTACGGGGACGTGCCGGTCTGCCTGGCCGGCTTCGGCACCGGGGGCCGGACGGCGCTGCGGGCGGCGGGGCACGACGCCGTCAACTCGGTGCTGGCGCTGGCCCCTTGTTTACCGGAGGAGGTGCGCGGCGGCTCCCCTGAACCGGTGAAACAGCTCGCCGGGCGCCAGGTGCTGATCGTGCACGGCACGAACGACGCGCGCAGCGACCCGGAGCGGTCCTTCCTGCTGGCGGCGCGGGCGAAGAAGGCGAATCGTTCTACCTGCCGGTTCGAGGTGCACTCCGACGGGCACGGGCTGCGGGAACACCGGGCGGAAGTGGTGGCACTCGGGGTGGACTTCGTCCTCGGCTCGATGCTCTCGGGGCGGTACTCGCGGCCGGTGACGGACGCGCTGGCGGCGCCCCCGCCGCTGGGGCTGCGGATGCCGCTGGCCTCGGGTTTCGGGCGGTCGCTGCGGGGGTGAGGGCGGTCGCTGCCGGGGTGAGGGGTGGGAGGCCCGAGAGTAAAGTGAGGAGTGGACTCGGGGGTTCTTTCTCTCCTGGAGGCGATGGGGCATGGCCGGATTGGTGCGCAGGAGTTTCGACAGCGCCGACGAGACCCGGCCGTTCGCGGACGGCAAGGGCCGGCTGGACCTGGTCCAGGCGGAAGGCGGAGCCGTCGGACGTGCGGTGTTCGAGCCGGGCTGGCGCTGGTCGGAGCACATCAAGCCGCTGGCCGGCACGGAGAGCTGCCAGTCGGCGCACACGGGGTACATGGTGAGCGGCCGCATGCACGTCGTCATGGACGACGGACAGGAAGACGACTACGGCCCGGGGGACTTCATGCAGATCGCGCCCGGGCACGACGCCTGGGTGGTCGGTGACGAGCCGGTCGTGGCGCTGGACTGGACGGGCTTCGGGGACTACGCGAAGCCGAAGTAGGACGGGCCCGCGGGGCGGGGGCGGGCGCGGCGTCCGTCCGTGCCTGCCGCTCCGCCCCCTCACGGTCGGACGGCACCGATGGATGCGGCGCGACCGCCCCCGGCACGCCGTGATCCCTACTGTGCCGGTTCGGCATATGCGGCATGCGGGGATCCAGGAGTCGACTTGTCGCCTTGCGGGAACCCGAGGGGTTTATAAACGGTCACGTTCAGGGACGAATAGGCATATGCCAGTCGATGCCGACGGAGCTGATGGATCCGATCTGAGCCCCGCCGCGCGGCGCCTGTACGCCTTCGCCGTGGAGCGGTACGCCTTCACCCCGGCCGAGGCCACCGCCGCGCTCGGCGCCCGCGCGGGCGCCGCCGTCACGGAGCTGGCCGCCGCCCATCTGCTCCAGCGGGCCCCCGGCGAGGAGGGCCCCGAGCGGTGGACGGCGGTCCCGCCGCGGGCGGCCGCCGCCCGCGCGCTGGCCCCGCTCGCGCTGCTCGTACGGGAGACCCACGACGAGATGGACCGGCTGCGCGGGCGGCTGGAGGCGCTGGTGCCGGCGTACGAGGCGGGGGCCGCGCACCGGGACGCGGGCGGGTCGGGCCGTCTGGAGCTGGTCACCGACCTCGGGGCGGTACGCGGGATGATCGCCGAGCTGGTGGCGGGCTGCGAGCGGGAGCTGCTGACCTCCCAGCCGGGCGGCGGGCGGCCGCAGGAAACCCTGGAGGAGGCGGTCGGGCGGGACGAGTCGCTGCTGGCGCGCGGGGTCCGGATGCGGACCATCTACCAGCACACGGCACGCTACTCGCGCCCGACGGCCGCGTACGTGGAACGGGTGACGGCGCTGGGGGCACAGGTGCGGACCCTGGGCGACGGCCTGATGCGGATGCTGATCTTCGACGCGCACACCGGCCTGATGTCGGTCCCCGACCGCCAGGGGGCGGCGCTGGTGGTCCGGGAACCGAGCGTCGTCCACTTCATGACGGCCGCCTTCGAACGCTCCTGGCTGGGCGCCCGCCCCTTCCCGACGACGGTCAGCCCGGAAGCCGCCAAGTCCCTCTCGGACGAACTCCGCCAGACCATCGTCCGACTCCTGTCGGAAGGCCTGGAGGACAAGGTCATCGCCCGCCGCCTGGGCATGTCGGAACGCACCTGCCAACGCCACATCGCGGAGATCATGCGCGCGATCGGCGCCAAATCCCGCTTCCAGGCCGGGTACTTGCTGTCGGCAGCGACAGCCGGCCGACCCGGCAAGAAAGACCCCGCGGGCCCCGACGGGCCGGGTTAGGACGGGGGTTCCAGTTCTGGGATCAGGCGGCCGCGGCGGGAGAGGAGGAAGCGTTTGAAGGCGGCTACCGGTGGGGTGTCCGGGTGGCCGTCCAGCCAGGCCACGCCGATCTCGCGGACCGCGCGCGGTGCCGTCACCGTCAGCTCGACCACCCCCGGGCGGGGGACGAGGGGCGGCGGAAGGAGGGCCACGCCCAGGCCCGCCGCGACCAGGCCGCGCAGGGTCTCGGCCTCCTCGCCCTCGAAGGCCACCTTCGGGGTGAACCCGGCCTCCGCGCACAGGTCGTCCGTGATGCGGCGCAGGCCGTAGCCCGCCTCCAGGGTGACGAAGGTTTCCTCCGCGGCCTCGGCGAGGCGGATGCGCTTGCGGCCCGCGAGGCGGTGGTCGTCCGGGACGACCAGGCGCAGGCGTTGCTCGTCGAGGCGGCGGGCCACCAGGTCGGGGGCGTCGGGCACGGGCGAGGTCAGGCACAGGTCGAGCTCCCCGGCGCGGAGCTTCTCCAGCATGGCCTCGCCGTAGTTCTGGACGAGGGCGAAGCGGACCCGCGGGTGGTCGGCCCGGAAGGCGCGGATCAGGCCGGGCACGGTCTCGGGGCCGAGGGTGTGCAGGAAGCCGAACGCGACCTTCCCGAAGGCCGGGTCGGCGTCCTGCTGCACGGAGCCGGCGGCGCGGGCGATCCCGCCCAGGGCCTCCTCGGCGGAGGCGAGGAAGGTCCGGCCGGCGGTGGTGAGGGCGACGGTGCGGCCCTTGCGGGCGAACAGCGAGACGCCCAGGTCCTGTTCGAGGCGGACCATCGCCCGGGACAGGGTGGACTGGGGTACGCCCAGCTCGTGGGCGGCGCGGGTGACGTGCTCGTGCCGGGCGACCGCGACGAACTGGGCGAGGCGGGGGGCCAGCTCCCGTGTCACGGCCATGTCTTCTTCGTAACGGTTCGTTGACACCTGCGCCCCTGAGCTGTGGTGATGCGTGAGTGGATTGATTATGGCGAATTCGTGCATTGGACGCATGAAAGGGGACGGCTTAGCGTCGAGGTATGTCTCCCGCTCATACCGGGGCACTCGTCATCCCGGGTGCCTCCACCCCGTCGTCCCCCGAGCCCCACTCCCCCGGCCGCCCCGGCTACCGCCGGATGAGCCTCGCGCTCTTCGCCGCCGGACTGGCGACCTTCGCCCTCCTCTACTCCACCCAGGCCCTGCTGCCCGCGGTCTCCGCCGGCTTCGGCGTGACGGCCGGTCAGGCCAGCTGGACGGTGTCCGCGGCCACCGGCGCGCTCGCCCTGTGCGTCCTGCCGCTCAGCGCGCTGTCCGAGCGGTTCGGGCGGACCCGGATGATGACCTGGTCGATGGTGGTGGCCGTCGCCGTCGGCCTGCTGGTGCCGTTCGCGCCGGGCCTGGAGTGGCTGGTGGCGCTGCGCGCGGTGCAGGGCGCGGCGATCGCCGGCATCCCGGCCTCCGCGATGGCGTACCTGGCGGAGGAGGTCCGGCCGAAGGCGCTGGTCGGGGCGATCGGCCTGTTCGTGGCCGGCAACTCCATCGGCGGGATGAGCGGCCGCATCGTCACCGGCTGGGGCGCGCAGCTGTGGGGCTGGCGCGGCGGGCTGCTGGCCGTCGGCGTGATGGCGCTGGCCTGCGCGGTGGCCTTCCTGGTGCTGCTGCCCCGGGCGCGGTTCTTCCGGCCGGCCTCGCTGAACCCGCGCGCGGTGGGCCGTACGGTCACCGGGCACCTGCGCGATCCGCTGCTGCTACGGCTGTACGGGATCGGCGCGCTGTTCATGACGGTCTTCGGGGCCGTGTACACGGTCATCGGCTACCGGCTGGTGGAGGCGCCGTTCTCGCTGGGCCAGGGCGTGGTCGGGTCGATCTTCCTGATCTACCTGGTGGGTACGGCCTCCTCGGCGGCGGCCGGGCAGCTGGTGGCGCGGACGGGGCGGCGCGGTGCGCTGTACCTGGCGGTGACCACGACCGCGCTGGGGCTGCTGCTGTCGCTCGCCGACACGCTGTGGCTGATCCTGCCGGGGCTGGTGCTGATCACGGCGGGCTTCTTCGCCGGTCACGCGGTGGCCTCCTCGGCGGTGAGCCGGACGGCGAAGACGGGCCGGGCGCAGGCCTCGGCGCTGTACCAGTCCGCGTACTACCTGGGTTCCAGCGCGGGCGGCACCCTGGGTGCGCTGGCGTACCACGCCGCCGGGTGGGAGGCCACGGTCGGGATCGCCCTGCTGGCGGTGCTGGGCGTCGTCTCGATCACCCTGTACGGGTCCCACGCGGCCCGCGCCGAGCGGCGGCTGCCGGTCACGGCGGCGGCCGCGCGCTGAAGCCCCGCCCGGAGTCCGTCCCAAGTCCCGCCCGGAGCCCGGTCAGAAGTCCCGCCCGAAGTCCCGTCCGACTCCTATCCGGCGTGCCCTGCGCGCTCTAGCGTGGAGGGCATCGGCGCCCCCAGGGTGCGGGCGCGGCAGGGGAGGACCGGATGGCGGGGATACGCGTGCGCGCGCGGCGGCGGGCCGCGGTGGTGTTCGGCGGGGCGCTGGCGCTGGCGGCGCCCCTGGTGGTCGCAGGGGGCGGGGCGGCGCAGGCCGCCGGCTCGTGCAACGTGACGACGGGGCCGTACCAGCGGCAGGTGGAACAGTTCCTGGGGCGGCCGGTGGACGGGGTGCAGTCGGCGGCCGACTGCTCCGCCATCCAGGCCTTCCAGGCCACCCACGGGATCACCCCCACGATGGGGTACGCCGGGCCGCTGACCTGGCAGACGATGAGCACGATGCTGGCGCAGCGGGCGGCCGGCAAGAACCCGAACGCCGAGGGCAAGTGCCCCGTCAACCTGGGGCGGATCGCCTGCGTCGACCTGACCCGGCAGCTGAGCTGGATCCAGGACGGGGCCACGCTGAAGTACGGTCCGGTGCCGGTGCGCACCGGCAAGGCGGAGACCCCGACGCGGACCGGGCTGAAGAAGATCTACTACCGCAACATCAACCACTGGTCGACGATCTACAACGTGGCGATGCCGTACGCCCAGTTCTTCGACGGGGGCATCGCCTTCCACTCGGTGGAGAAGAGCATGTGGAACCCGCCGGGCTCGGGCGGCTGCGTCAACATGACGACGACGGACGCGAAGGCGTACTGGAACATGCTCACCAACGGCGAGGACGTCTTCGTGTACGGGCGCAAGCCCGGGACCTGACGCACCGCGCCGCGCTGCGGCTGCCGTTGTCAGACCCCTCGGGTAGTTTCCGAAGTGACGGGAAACCACCTGGGGGACGGCAGCCATGAGTGACCTCGCAACCACCTCCCCGGAGCTCGACGCGGCGATGGACCGCTACCGCGTCGAGCTGACGGGCTACTGCTACCGGATGCTCGGCTCGGCCTTCGACGCCGAGGACGCCGTGCAGGACACCTACGTCCGCGCCTGGCGGGCGTACGGGAGGTTCGAGGGCCGCTCCTCGCTGCGGTCGTGGCTGTACCGGATCGCCATGAACGTCTGCCTGGACGTGCTGAACGCCGGGAAGAAGCGGGCCCGTCCGATGGACCTGTCCGCCCCGCAGCACCAGGCGTCGGCCGTGCTGAACGAGCGGCCCGAGGTGACCTGGCTGGAGCCGGTGCCCGACGGGCGGGTGCTGCCGCAGACCGCCGACCCGGCGGAGATGGCCCTGGCGAAGGAGTCCGTGCGGCTGGCGTTCGTGGCGGCCCTGCAGCACCTGCCGGCGAAGCAGCGGGCCGTGCTGATCCTGCGGGAGGTGCTGGCCTGGAAGGCGGACGAGGTCGCGCAGCTCCTGGAGACCACGGTGGCCTCGGTGAACAGCGCCCTCCAGCGGGCCCGGGCGACCCTCTCGGGGCAGGCGCTGCGGCCGAGCGATCCGGCGGACCCGCTGGACGCGGACCAGGCGAAGCTGCTGGAGCAGTACCTGTCGGCGTTCGAGGCCTACGACATCACGCGGCTGACCGCCCTGCTGCACGAGGACGCGGTGCTGTCGATGCCGCCGTTCGACCTGTGGCTCCAGGGGCACGCGGACATCGCCGCCTGGCATCTGAACCAGGGCATCGGCTGCAAGGGCTCGCGGCTGATACCGACGACGGCGAACGGGCTGCCGGCCTTCGGCCAGTACCGTCCGCGCGAGGACGGCCGGCCGGGGCACGTGCCGTGGGCGCTGCAGGTGCTGGAGATCTCAGAGGGGCGGATCGTCGGGCTGAACGCCTTCCTGGACACCGACCGGTGGTTCCCGCTGTTCGGGCTGCCCGAGGAGCTCGACGAGGCCTACGAGGCCTGCGAGGTCCAGCAGGGCGCGTAGCGCGGGGGTCGCCCCCGTGACGTGGAAGGGGGTGCGGTGGCTGCGGGCGGTCAGGGCCATGCGGGCGAGGGCGTCGACGGTGGCGAGGGTGGGGCGGGTGACGCCTGCTGCGTCGCAGACCACCGCCGCCGGCTGTCCGGGGCCGTCCCGGCAGGCCTCGCTGACGCGGGCGCAGAGGGCGGGGACGTCCGGCTGGGGCCCGTCCAGGGCCAGGGTTCTGATCTCCACAGGTGGATGACCTGCCGCGGCCGCGGAACTCATCGGTGGGGCCCTGCGGGGCTGGACACGGCCGCTGCGCGGCACTGTCCAGCCCGCGCAGCGGCCCTGCCCCGTGCCCGGGACTACGCGATGCGGTCCAGGACGATCGGGTTCGCCGTGAACGCCGTGCCGGCCGGGGCGACGTCGTAGCAGCCCTCCAGGGAGGCCAGGGCGTAGTCGAACTTCTCCGGGGTGTCCGTGTGCAGGGTCATCAGCGGCTGGCCGGCGGTGACGGTGTCACCCGGCTTCGCGTGCAGCTCGATGCCCGCGCCGGCCTGCACCGGGTCCTCCTTGCGGGCGCGGCCCGCGCCCAGGCGCCAGGCGCCGACGCCGACTGCGTACGCGTCGAGGCGGGTCAGCACGCCCGAGGCGGACGCGGTGACCACGTGCTGCTCGCGGGCCACCGGCAGGGCCGCGTCCGGGTCGCCGCCCTGGGCGGAGATCATCCGGCGCCACACGTCCATGGCGGAGCCGTCGGCGAGGGCCTTCGCCGGGTCGGCGTCCTTGATGCCGGCGGCAGCCAGCATCTCCTGCGCGAGGGCGATGGTCAGCTCGACCACGTCGGCCGGGCCGCCGCCGGCCAGGACCTCGACGGACTCGCGGACCTCCAGGGCGTTGCCCGCGGTGAGGCCGAGCGGGGTGGACATGTCGGTGAGCAGGGCGATCGTCTTGACGCCGCTGTCGGTGCCCAGGGCCACCATGGTGGAGGCGAGCTCGCGGGCGTCCTCGATGTTCTTCATGAAGGCGCCGGAGCCGACCTTGACGTCGAGGACGAGGGAGCCGGTGCCCTCGGCGATCTTCTTCGACATGATCGAGGAGGCGATCAGCGGGATGGCCTCGACGGTGCCGGTGACGTCGCGCAGGGCGTAGAGCTTCTTGTCGGCCGGGGCCAGGCCGTCGCCGGCCGCGCAGATGACGGCGCCGGTGGTGTCGAGGACGTTCAGCATCTCCTCGTTGGAGAGCAGCGCGCGCCAGCCCGGGATGGACTCCAGCTTGTCGAGGGTGCCGCCGGTGTGGCCGAGGCCGCGGCCGGACAGCTGCGGGACGGCCGCGCCGCAGGCGGCGACGAGCGGGGCGAGCGGGAGGGTGATCTTGTCACCGACGCCGCCGGTGGAGTGCTTGTCGGCGGTGGGGCGGGAGAGGGAGTCGAAGTTCATCCGCTCGCCGGAGGCGATCATCGCGGCGGTCCAGCGGGCGATCTCGGCCCGGTTCATGCCGTTGAGCAGGATGGCCATGGCGAGCGCCGACATCTGCTCGTCGGCGACGACGCCGCGGGTGTAGGCGTCGATGACCCAGTCGATCTGCTCGGGGCTCAGCTCACCGCGGTCCCGCTTGGTCCGGATGACGGAGATGACGTCCATGAGGTGACTTCCTTCTACGCGCATAGAGATGAGGGGGGAGAGGTTCAAGGAGTTTCAGGTGGGGGTGGAGCCCGGCTCGAAGACGGCCGACGGCCCTCCGCCCGGTGGGGCGGAGGGCCGTCGTCACGGCTGTCTGAGGTGGTCGGGCCCGAAGGCCTGGGGCAGCATCGCGCTCAGCGGGAGGATCCCGTCCGGTGTCTCCACCAGCAGGTCCGGGCCGCCGAACTCGTAGAGCAGCTGGCGGCAGCGCCCGCAGGGGACGAGGATCTCGCCCTTGCCGTCCACGCACGTGAAGTGGGTGAGACGGCCGCCGCCGGTGGCCTGGAGGGAGGAGACCAGGCCGCACTCGGCGCACAGGCCGAGGCCGTAGCTCGCGTTCTCGACGTTGCAGCCGGTGACCATCCGGCCGTCGTCGACCCGCGCGGCCACCCCGACCGGGAAGCCCGAGTACGGGGCGTACGCCCGGGTCATCGCGTCCCGGGCGGCCGTCCTCAGGGCTTCCCAGTCGACCGTCGGGGCCGGGGTCACTTGCCCTGGCCCTTGCGGTACGGCATGCCGTCCGCCTTCGGCATCCGCAGGCGCTGCGCCGACAGGGCGAGCACCAGCAGCGTCGTGACGTACGGGGCGGCGTCCACGAACTGGCTGGGCACCTGGTCGGTGAGCGCGTACCAGATGAAGAGCCCGGCGGCGCAGACCGCGGCGATGCCGGCCTGGAGGTACTTCTTCTTGTACAGCTGCCAGGCGACGGCGAGCACGAGCAGGACCGCGATGAGCAGGAGCATCGCGTGCACGTTCTCGGCACCGCCGCGCAGGCGGAGGCTGTAGGTGAAGCCGAAGAGGCCCGAGCCGAGGGCCATGCCGCCCGGCATCCAGTTACCGAAGATCATCGCGGCGAGACCGATGTAGCCGCGGCCGCCGGTCTGGCCCTCCTGGTAGATGCCGGTGGAGACGATCGCGAGGAACGCGCCGCCGAGGCCGGCCATCGCACCGGAGACGATCACGGCGATGTACTTGTACTTGTAGACGTTGACGCCGAGGGACTCTGCGGCGACCGGGTTCTCACCGCAGGAGCGCAGGCGCAGACCGAACGCGGTGCGCCACAGCACCCACCAGGTGACCGGGACCAGCAGCACGGCGACGACGGTCAGCAGCGAGAGGTTGGTGACCAGACCGCCCAGGGCGCCGGCGGCGTCGGAGATCAGGAACCAGTGCTTGCCCTGGAGCGTCGCCAGCCAGTCCGAGAGCCCTGGAATGGTGATCTCGGTGATCGGGTCGATGCGCGGGGACTGCTTGGAGGAGCCGCCCGGGGTCTTGTCGAAGGTGAAGTTCGACAGGTACTGGGTGAAGCCGACGGCCAGGATGTTGATCGCCACACCGGAGACGATGTGGTTCACGTTGAAGGTCACGGTGATGATCGCGTGCAGCAGGCCGCCGATGGCGCCGCCGACGATGCCCATGAGGACACCGGTCCACGGACCCCACTGGTAGCCGGCCCAGGCACCGAACCAGGTGCCGAGGATCATCATGCCTTCGAGGCCGATGTTGACCACGCCCGCGCGCTCGGCCCACAGGCCGCCGAGGCCCGCGAGGGCGATCGGCACGGCGAGCTGGAGGGCGCCGGAGAACTGGCCGACGGAGGTCAGGTCGTTGGCGCCGGAGATCAGGCGGACGACCGAGACCAGCGCGAGGCCGGCCGCGACGATCAGCAGGATCCAGGGCAGGGTGAGCTTGCGGCGTCCGCCGCCCTTCTTGGGCGCGGCGCTCGTCGCGGAAACGGTGCTGGTGCTCACGCCGCGACCTCCTTGTTGTCGGTCTTGAGGGCGTGGCCGGCGGCCAGCTCTTCGCCGACCTTCTGCTGCTGGCGGCGGATGCCGTAGCGGCGGACGAGCTCGTAGCTGACGACGACGGCGATCACGATCAGGCCCTGCATGATCGTGCCGATCTCCTTGGCGTACCCCGCGGTGTCGAGACCGGCGGACGCCTTGTCGATGAAGGCGATCAGGAAGGCCGAGAAGAAGATGCCGATCGGGTTGTTCCGGCCGAGGAGGGCCACGGTGATACCGGTGAAGCCGACGCCCAGCGGGAAGGACAGGTTGTACGTGTGCGACTCGCCGAGCAGCAGCGGCATACCGGTCAGACCGGCGACGGCGCCCGAGATGAGCATCGCCGTCATGATCATCTTCTTGGGCTCGACGCCGGAGGCCTGCGCGGCGGACTCGCTGGCGCCGGAGGCGCGCAGGTCGAAGCCGAAGCGGGTCCGGTTGAGCACGAACCAGTAGACGATGCCGAGCGCGAAGGCCACGAAGGTGAAGCCGTAGATGTCGCCGCCGGGCAGGGACACGGCCGGGAACCAGCCGGACTCCGCGATGTCACCGGTGGTCAGGTCGTTGGAGCCCTCGGGCTGCACGCCGAGGTTCTTCGGCAGGATCAGCCAGGCGATCAGCGAGGTCGCGATGGCGTTGAGCATGATCGTGGAGACGACCTCGCTCACGCCGCGCCGGGCCTTGAGGATGCCCGCGATACCGGACCAGAAGGCACCGGTCGCCATGGCGATGACCACGATCAGCAGGATGTGCAGCGGAGCCGGCAGCGAGACCGAGGCACCGACCACGGCGGAGACCATCGCCGCGAGACGGTACTGGCCGTCGACGCCGATGTTGAAGAGGTTCATCCGGAAACCGATGGCCACGGCCAGGGCTGCCAGGAAGTAGATGCCGGCCTGGTTGACGATCAGGACCTGGATGTCCTCGTAACCCGCCTGCTCGATCATGATCCGCAGCGGATCGATCGGGTCAACGCCGGAAGCGGCCAGCACGAGCATGGTCAGCACGAGGGCGCTGACCAGCGCGAGCACCGGTCCGGCGGCTGCCAGGAGCAGCCGGTCCTTGTCGAATTTCTTCATCGGGCCTCGTCCTCCGTGGTGTCGCCGTCGACCCCGGCGGAGTGGTTGTCATGGGCTTCGAGGTGCCCGCTGGCGGCGCCTGTCATGGCGGTGCCGAGCTCCTCGGGCGTGATGGTCGCCGGGTCGGCGTCCGCGACCAGGCGGCCGCGGTAGATGACCCGGAGCGTGTCGGACAGGCCGATCAGCTCGTCCAGGTCCGCCGAGATCAGGAGCACGGCCAGGCCCTCGCGGCGGGCCTCGCGGATGGCGTCCCAGATCTGCGCCTGCGCGCCGACGTCCACACCGCGGGTGGGGTGAGCGGCGATCAGGAACTTCGGGTTGTGGCTCATCTCGCGGCCGACGATCAGCTTCTGCTGGTTGCCGCCGGAGAGGGAGGCCGCGGTGACGTCGATGCCGGGGGTGCGCACGTCGTACTCGCGCACGATCCGCTCGGTGTCCTTGCGGGCGGCCTTCGGGTCGAGGATGCCGCCCTTGGAGTTGGGCTTCTCGGTGACGTGGCCGAGGATGCGGTTCTCCCAGAGGGGGGACTCCAGCAGCAGGCCGTGCCGGTGGCGGTCCTCGGGGATGTAGCCGATGCCGCCCTCGCGCCGCTTGCGGACCGGCATCTTGGTGATGTCGGTGCCGTCGAGGGTGATGACGCCCGTGTCGGGGGTGATCATGCCCATGAGGGCCTCGATCAGCTCCGTCTGGCCGTTGCCCTCGACACCGGCGATGCCGAGGATCTCGCCCTTGTGGATGGTGAAGCCGATCCCGTCGAGCAGGAGGCGGCCGGCGACCGGGGCCTCGCGCAGGTCGGTGTCGGAGTCGCCCAAGGCGGGCGCGGAGGTCTCGGGGGTGATGACGGCGCCGGAGTCGGCGACGGTCAGGCCCTCGACCGTGAGCATCGGGGTCGTGGTCACCGTGGACTCGCGGGTCTCCGGCGAAGGCAGCTCGGTGCCGACCATGAGCTCGGCGAGCTGCTTGGTCGTGGCCGTCTTCGGGTCGGCGGTGCCGACCGTGGTGCCGCGGCGGATGACGGTGATGTCGTCGGCGACCTTCAGCACCTCGCCCAGCTTGTGCGAGATGAAGATGACGGTCAGGCCCTCGGCCTTGAGCTCGCGCAGGTTGTCGAAGAGCGCGTCCACTTCCTGCGGCACGAGCACGGCGGTGGGCTCGTCGAGGATGAGGGTCTTCGCACCGCGGTAGAGGACCTTGAGGATCTCCACGCGCTGGCGGTCGGCGACGCCGAGGTCCTCGACCAGGGCGTCGGGACGCACGCCGAGGCCGTACGCGTCGGAGATCTCCATGATCTTCTTGCGGGCCTTGCCGCCGATCCCGTAGAGCTTCTCGCCGCCGAGGACGACGTTCTCCAGGACCGTGAGGTTGTCGGCCAGCATGAAGTGCTGGTGGACCATGCCGATGCCGCGGGCGATGGCCTCGCCGGGGTTGCTGAAGGAGACCTGCTCCCCGTCGATGGCGATGGTGCCCTCGTCCGGCTTCTGCATGCCGTAGAGGATCTTCATCAGGGTCGACTTGCCGGCACCGTTCTCGCCGATCAGAGCGTGGACCGTGCCCTTGCGGACGGAGATCGCGATGTCCTTGTTGGCGACGACGCCGGGGAAACGCTTGGTGATGCCGTGCAGTTCTACGGCGAGAGGGGGGCTGGACGCGTTGATGACGCACTCTCCTTGGCGCGGAAGGAGCCGGAAATAAGCCAAGTGGCAGGAGGACAGGGCGGGGATCGGCCGGGCGGGTGGGCGGGAGACGGACGGTATCGCGTCCACGGTGCCTCTACGCGCGTAGCACTGTCGGAAGTGAAAACTTGCGGCCAACTGACCACAAGTCTTCACGGACTGGGGGGCGAAGACGCGGCTCGGGGTCCGGGAGCGGGTTGACCGCTTCCGGACCCCGGAGACCGCGACTTACGCGTCAGACAAGGGCCTTACGGCGCGGTCTTGACGGTGATCTTCTTCGCGATGATGTCGGCCTTCGCCTTCTCCACCGCGGCGGTGATGTCGGCCATCGACTTGTACTGCGGGTTGGAGTCGGCCAGGGCGACACCGTTCTTGTCGAGGCCGTAGCGGACCTCGCCGGACTCCGGCTTGCCGTCCTTGACCGACTTGATCAGGTCGAAGACCGCGAGGGAGACGTCCTTGGTGACCGAGGTCAGGATGTGGTCCTTGTACTTCGCCAGACCCGGCTGGTTGTACTGGTCCGAGTCGACGCCGATGGCCCACTTGCCGGCGGTGGAGGCGGCCTCGATGGCGCCCGAGCCCGCGAGACCGGCGGCGGCGTAGATCACGTCGGCGCCACCGTCGAGCTGGCCCTTGGCGGCGGCCTTGCCGAGGTCGGGCTTGGCGAAGCCCGAGAAGTCCGGCGGCTGGGTCAGGTAGGCCGACAGCACCTTGGCGTTCGGGTTGGTGTCCTTGACGCCCTGCTCGAAGCCCGCCTGGAACTTCTTGATCAGCGGAACCTCGACACCGCCGATGAAGCCGACCGTGCCGGTCTTCGACGCCTTGGCGGCGGCGACGCCGGCCAGGTAGGAGCCCTGCTCCTCGTTGAACACCAGGTTGGCGATGTTCGCGCCGGTCTTCGAGGTGTCGTCGATGATGCCGAACGTGGTGTTCGGGAACTTCTTCGCGACCTTCTCGATGGCCGGGGCGTAGGAGAAGCCGACGCCGATGACCGGGTTGTTGCCCTTGCGCGCCAGCTCGGTGAGGCGCTGGACCTTGTCGGCCTCGCTCTCGCCCTCGGTCGGCTCCGCCTCGGCGGTCTTGACCTTGAGCTCCTTCTCGGCCTTCTCCAGGCCCGCGTAGGCGGCGTCGTTGAACGACTGGTCGCCGCGGCCGCCGACGTCGTACGCGATGGCGGCGCTGGCGCTCTTCGACTCCGAGGAGGACGAGGAGGACGTGGCGTCCGAGGACTTCTTTCCGCCACAGGCGGTGGCCGAGAGGGCCAGCGCCGCGGACGCGATGCCCACGGTGGCGATCCTGGTGATCCGGCGCAAGGGGAGGCTCCTTCAAAACCTGACCGAAGCGCCACGACCGGCGCTGGTTTCGCGGCGATCGTAACGCGCGTAGATGTCAGTTAAAGGCCCGTTCATGAGTCGTTATCGGATCGTCGTGAACCGGACAGTGACCGATTGGTAACCGCGGGGCCGTCCAGCCCTTGTGTACCAAGGGCTGGACAGGTCCAACAGAGGGCACGCGGATGTTGTACGGAGCTTTGCTTGATTTTTTACGTGGAGGGCCTTGTGCGGCGCCCGTCGAGCAGGGCGGCGGCCGTGAAGAACTCCACCCCGACCCCGATCGCGGACTCGTCGACGTCGAAGTCACCCCGGTGCAGGTCGCGCTTGGCCGTGTCGCCGGGCTTGCGGACGCCGAGGCGGGCCATGGCGCCCGGGACGTGCTCCAGGTACCAGGAGAAGTCCTCGCCGCCGAGGCTCTGCTCGGTGTCCTCGACGGACTCGGCGCCGCGCCGGGCCGCCATGGCCTCCCGGAGCAGTTCGGTCACCACCGGGTCGTTGACCACGGGCGGCACGCCGCGCACGTGGTTGATCTCGAACTTGGCGCCGTGCATCGTCGCGACCTCGTCGATGGCCGCGTGGATCATGTCCGGGGCCTCGTGCCAGGCGTTCAGGTCCAGGCAGCGGACCGTGCCCGAGAGCTCGGCGTGCATCGGGATGACGTTGCACGCGTGCCCGGCCTCGATGCGGCCCCAGGTGACCGACATGCCCGAGCGGGCGTCCATGCGGCGGGCCAGCAGGGCCGGCACGTCGACGGCGACCCGGGCGGCGGCCGTCACCATGTCGGTGGTCAGGTGCGGGCGGGCGGTGTGGCCGCCGGGGCCCGACAGGGTCACCTCCAGCCGGTCGCAGGCCGAGGTGATCGGTCCGGGCCGCAGCCCGATGCGCCCCGCGTCCACGCGCGGGTCGCAGTGCACCGCGATCATCCGGCCGACGCCGTCGAGCACCCCGGAGTCGATGGCCTCGGTGGCGCCGCCCGGCAGCACCTCCTCGGCGGGCTGGAACAGCAGCCGCACCGGGCGGGGCAGCAGGCCCTCGCGGTCGAGCTCGGCGAGCACCAGGCCGGCGCCGAGCACGACGGCGGTGTGCACGTCGTGGCCGCAGGCGTGGGCGCGGTCCGGGACGGTGGAGCGGTAGGAGACGTGGGTCTTGGCGTCGGGGATGGGCAGGGCGTCGATGTCCGCGCGCAGGGCCAGCATCGGCCGGCCGCGGTCCCAGGTGCCGACGTCACAGATCAGCCCCGTTCCGGACTTCAGTACCTGTGGTCGCAGCCCCGCCTTCTCCAGCCGCGCCTTGATCGCCGCCGTGGTGCGGAACTCCTGGTGTCCTAGCTCGGGGTGCATGTGCAGGTCGCGGCGGAAGGCGATCAGTTCGGCACGCAGGTGATCCGGAAGCTTGCCGGGCAGCTCGGGCCGGTCGGGCTTGCCGGGCAGGGCGGGCAGGGACTCGCGGGACATCAACTGGTTCACCCGTTGAAGGGTAGGCGCACGGATGGGTCAACTGTCCGGAGATCACCAGAAATTCATGCCGTTAGGGGAAAGAAAAGCGGCCTCTGGACGCATGATCGGATGCGCCCGGGGGTAAACTCGCGCGCTCATCCGGCCGCGGGCGCCGCCCCGAGCGGGAGTCTGCGCACATCACGGGCGGTCTCGGTGACGCCCGCGAGGAAGCCCCGGGCCCTCGGCGAGGCCGTCGCGGTGAGCCAGGCGGGGTCGATTTCGCATACGGCGACCGTCACGCCGGTACCGGTCAGCGCGTAGGGCAGCGTGTGGACGACCGTGGACGGAAAGCTGACGATCGTACGGCCGATGGGGCCGCGCCGCGCGATCAGCTCCAGCGGCAGGTCCGGGCGCACGATCTCCAGCCCGGTCGCCTCGCTCAGCGCGCGCAGCTTCTCCGGCGTCTCCCGGCGGTGCGCGAAGTAGCGGGTCACGCCGTGCTCCCGGGCCAGGGCGCGCACCGCGTCCAGGTAGCGGAACGGGTCGACCACGCCGGTCTCCACCAGGGAGGTGCCGACCAGGTCGGTGCCCTTGGTCAGGCGGGGCGGGCCGAAGCGGGCGCGGGTCCAGGCGAAGTCGTTGACGCGCAGCCGGGCCCCCGGGGGCGGGGTGACCGGCATCGAGGTGAACAGCTCCACGTCGTACCCGGCGCGCGGGGTCAGCCGGCGGCGCGCGGTGCCCGACACCGGCGCGTAGGCGAGCTCCCGCGCCCGGGCCGCGGCCCCGCCGCCGGTGCGGTGCCAGCGGCGCAGCCGTTCGCGGCGGCCGAGCTGCGCGACGAACTCCATGGTGGCGGTGCCGTCGTCGACGACGACCAGCTCGGCGGCCCGGGCCGGGACGAGCAGCAGCTGGAGGAAGCGGGAGAAGGGGTCGCCGACGACGATCCGCCCGGCCCGCCGCACGGCGGGGGCGAGGGCGGTCAGGGCGCCCCACGGGGAGCCGGAGCCGCCGCGGGCCTCCTGCCAGTGGACGGTGTGGCCCTCGTCGCGGGCGATCCCGGCGACCCGGCGCAGCTGTCCGCGGGACATGGGGTCGGTCGGCGGCAGGACGACGATGCTCAGCGGGTCGGCGGCCGGGCGCGGGTCGGGCAGGCGCCGGCCGGGGAGGGGGCCGGGCTGGCGGGGGACGGAGGTCAGCAGCGGGCCGCCCCCGCTCCGGGTGTGGGCCCACTCCAGCACGTTGAGGAGCTGGACCGGGCTTTCCACGAGGGCCAGGGTGGGGGCTGAGGGGTTCACGACGTACTCCGCTCGGGGGGGAGGAGGGCCGGGGAGGGTCAGGACGCGGCCGGGGCGGGGGCGGGGAGGGTGCCCTGGACGCGGCGGAGCTTCTTCATGGGGGCGAGCTCGGAGTCGTAGACCTTCTTGACGCCGTCGCCGAGGGCGGTCTCGATGGTGCGGATGTCGCGCACGAGGCGGGCGAGGCCGCCGGGTTCGACGGAGGCGGCCTGGTCGGAGCCCCACATGGCGCGGTCGAGGGTGATGTGCCGTTCGACGAAGACGGCGCCGAGGGCGACGGCGGCCAGGGTGGTCTGCAGGCCGGTCTCGTGCCCTGAGTAGCCGACGGGGACGTTCGGGTACTCCTCTTGGAGGGTGTTGATCACCCGCAGGTTGAGCTCCTCGGCCTTGGCCGGGTACGTCGACGTGGCGTGGCAGAGCAGGATGTTGTCGCTGCCGAGCACCTCGACGGCGTGCCGGATCTGCTTCGGGGTGGACATGCCGGTGGAGAGGACGACGGTGCGGCCGGTGGCGCGCAGGGCGCGCAGCAGCTCGTCGTCGGTGAGGCAGGCGGAGGCCACCTTGTGGGCGGGGAGGTCGAACTTCTCCAGGAAGGCGACGGCCTCGGTGTCCCAGGGGGAGGCGAACCAGGCGATGCCGCGCTTGGCGCAGTGCTCGTCGATGGCGAGGTAGTCGGCCTCGCCGAACTCGACGCGGTGGCGGTAGTCGATGTAGGTCATGCGGCCCCAGGGGGTGTCGCGTTCGACGTCCCACTGGTCGCGGGGGGTGCAGATCTCCGGGGTGCGCTTCTGGAACTTGACGGCGTCGCATCCGGCTTCGGCGGCGGCGTCGATGAGGGCGAAGGCGGTGCCGAGGTCGCCGTTGTGGTTGATGCCGATCTCGCCGACGACGTAGACCGGGCGGCCGGGGCCCGCGATGCGCGGGCCGAGGGTGCGGAGGCGGGGGCTGGGGGTGGCGACGGTCATGGCGTCAGGTGTCCTTCGCTGGGTGGGGGCCGGGGGTGCGGGAGCCGGGTCGAGGAGGGGTGCGAGGAGGCGGGCGCGGGCGAGGTCGTGCGGGTCGTCGACCTCCAGGACCCGCGCCGGGTCTGCGGGGACGGGCAGGACCCGTCCGAAGAAGCGGTGACGGGCGGCGCGCAGGCCGGCGGCGGTCATCGCGTAGGCGGCGCCGGTCTCCAGCAGTTCCTCGGGGCGGTCCTGGCGGCGGGGGCGGTACGCGGGGACGTGGTTGACCCCGCGCCCGGCGCCGTCGGGTCCGCGGCGCCAGAGGAAGCCGTGGAAGGGGGCGGCGGTCAGGGCCGAGTCGGCGGTGCCGCCGGCCACGGCGGCGGCCACGGACTCGATGTCGGAGGGGGTGAGGAAGGGGCTGGTGCACTGGACCAGGAGGACCACGTCGACGGTGAGGGAGTGGAGTTCTTCGAAGGCGTCCAGGGCATGCAGGACGGCGGACTCGCTGCTCGCGGCGTCCCCGGAGAGGGCGGCGGGGCGGGTGATCACGTCGGCCCCGGCGGCGCGGGCCGCGGCGGCGACGGCCGGGGAGTCGGTGGAGACGACCACATCGGTGACGGTGGGCGCGGCCCGGCAGGCGCGTACGGCGCGGGCGACGAGCGGGATCCCGCCGACGCGTGCGGTGTTCTTGCCGGGGACCCCCTTGGAGCCGCCGCGGGCCGGGATGACCGCGAGGACCCTGCGGGTCCGCTGCCGCGGGGCGGGGCTCGCAGGGACGGGACCGGTGGCGGGCGCAGCACCCGGAGTCGGAGCGGCACCCGAAGCGGGGGCCGGGGCCGGGACGGCGCCCGGAGCGGGAGCCGGGGCCGGGACGGCGCCCGGAGCGGGAGCCGGCGCCGGGACGACGCCCGGAGCGGGAGCCGGGGCCGGGACGACGCCCGGAGCGGGAGCCGGCGCCGGGACGGCGCCCGGCGCCGAGGCGGCGCGGGCCTGTGCGCTCACAGCTCGCCCAGCCGGCGGATCACCGGGGCCACGCGCTGGACCCCGTGCCGGTAGGCCCCCCGGGCGGCCTCGCGCAGGTGCCCGCGCAGCCACCGCCGCGCCGCCGACTCCCCGGCCCCGCGCCGCCCGGCCCCCGCGAGCGGGGTCCCGTCGGGGGCGAGGTGCTGGCGGGCGAGGATCCCGGGGAGGTATCCGGGGGCGGTCTCGGCGGTGTAGTACGGCGCCACGGGCGCGAGCCGCTCCTGCGCGAGCAGCCGGTCGAGCCGCTCCCGGGCGGCTGCGTAGGGGCCGGCGCCCACGGGCTCCCGCTCCCTGCGGGCGGCCTCCGCCGGGGCTGCCGCTGCGGGCTGCGCCCGCCCTGCGGCGCCCGTGTCGGCGGGCTCCCGGCCCGTGGGGCTCGGGGCCACGGGCTCACGCTCCCTGGCCACGGCCGGGCCGGCGGAGCGGCGGGCTCCCGGGACGCCGTGGGAGGACAGCCAGGCCGGGTCGGGCTGGGGCAGCAGGCCCGCGTCGAGCTGGTTCCACGACGCCAGGCAGCCCGAGCCGAGGAAGTGCTGGTTGCCGAGGGACTCGCGGATGCCGAGGTCCGTCAGGACGGCGGTCGGGATGCCGCGGTGGAGGGACTCCAGGGCGGCCGTGGAGGAGACCGTGACCAGCAGGTCGGTGGTGTCCAGGACCTCGCCCATGTGCCCGTAGACCAGGCGGCAGTTGGGCGGCAGCCCGCCGGGGAGGCGTTCGGCCAGGCGCTGGTAGGGGTGTTCCTCCAGGTGGGTGGTGTGCTCCCCGGGCCGGCTGCGCAGTTTGACCAGCACCTCCCGGTCCGGGTGCAGCCGCGCGTGCCCGGCGGCCCGGCCCAGCAGGTAGGTGCGGTCGGCCCGGCTCTCGGGCACGGAGGGCTGGACCGCGAAGACCACCCGGTGGGTGCGGGTTCCGGCGGGCGCGTAGGGGGCTCCGGCCAGGAAGGGCAGGGCGGTCTCGGTGACGGCGCCCGGGTCGGCGCCCACCCCCGCGTAGACGGCGCGGAAGCGCTCGGCGTCGTGGCGGGAGTTGGCGAGGACCAGGTCGGCGCCGTGCCGCAGCAGCAGCCCGTCGGCGAGCTTCTCGTAGACCACGCCCACGTACCCGGTGACGAACACGGGCCGGGCGGACGGCTCCGGCCACAGGGCGCGGGCCCCGTGCAGGACCGCCTGGACGGCGCCGCCGACGAGGGCGAGGACGACCACGTCGTACCGTTCGCGCCCGAGCTCCGCGAGGAACTCCGCGCAGGTCACCTCCACCGGCGCCGGATCCGTCCCGCCGCCCCCTCCCCCGGCGCCGACCTCGCCGAGCTGGCGCGCGGTGGGAGTGGCGCGGCCGCGCAGGAGGTACCCGGTGATCCGGTGGCCCCGGGAGTGGTCGGAGGGTGCGAGGCGGCGGGCCGTGAGGGCGCCCCATTTCCACCGCGTGTCGGAATCGGCGAGTACGGCGATCCGTTGATCGGCCCGGCTTCTGCTGAGTGGCACTGGCACCCGGCAGAAGCTATTCCGCATTTCCGGTGGTCGGCCCAACGAGCGCACAACGGCGGGTTAACAACCCGTCGACGAAATGCGAAAGCGCCCTGGTTAACGCGACCGCCCCGCGTCGTTCACATGGAATACGCACCGGGGCCACGGTGAATGCCGGGCCGCGCCCTAGGGTCTCGCGGGTGCTCAAGCTCTCTGTGGTCGTGCCGTTCTACAACGTGCAGACATACGCACCGGATGCCCTGAGAAGTCTCGAACTCAACGCCCGAGAGGATTTCGAGTTCCTGCTCGTCGACGACCGTTCCACGGACGGCACGCCCGGGCTGCTGGAGCGCGCGGCGAAGACCCTGCCGGGGGCGGTGCTGCTGAGACGGGAGCACAACGGCGGGCTGGCCACCGCCCGCAACACCGGGCTGGACGCGGCGCGCGGGCGCTACGTCGCCTTCCTGGACGGCGACGACTGGCTGGCGCCGGGCCACCTGGCCCGCACGCTGGCCGCGATCGAGGCCCTGGACTGCGATTTCGTCCGGACCGACCATGTGCAGGTGACGGGCCGGATGCGGACCGTCCAGCGGGTGCCCTACGGGCCGGAGTTTGTGCCGGCCGATCCGCGCGCCGGGATCCTGCCGGCCTCACGGGCCACCGCGGTGGACTATCCGTACGCCTGGGCCGGGATGTACCACCGGCGGCTGCTGGACCGGGGGCTGCTGCACTTCACCGACGGGCTGCGGACGGCGGAGGACCGGCCGTGGATCTGGCGGCTGCACCGCGGGGCGGAGTCGTTCGCGACGGTCGGCCTGCCGGGGATCTTCTACCGGCGGGGGATTTCCACCTCGTTGACGCAGATCGGGGACGAGCGTCAGCTCGATTTCATTCGAGCATTTGACCAGGTGCTCTCGGACACGGCAGCCGACCGGGAATCCGAACTGTTGATCCCCAAGGCCGTCCGAACGTATTGCGCAATTATCGCGCACCATATCGGCTCGATCGAAAGGTTCGAACCGGCCGTGGCGAAAAAACTCCGGGCGATGAGCGCGGACGCGCTCGGCCGCATGCCCCGCGCGGCACTGGACCGGGCCCTGGACTCGATGGACGCCGAACGCTCCGCCCTGCTGCGCAGGCTGCGCCGCCGGACCGCCGCCTCCGGGGCCGCCGCGTGAACGTGACGCAGATCTTCCTCGCCTCCACCCTCTACGGCACGGCCACCCTCGCCGCCGCCCTCGACGCCGGCTGCCTCCCGCCGGCCGGCCGGCGGATCCTGCTGACCAGCAACCACTCCCCCGCGCCCGAGGTCACCCCGGGCCTCGACGCCATGCCGGGCTTCGCCGCGCTGCGTACCCGCTTCGACGAGGTGCTCGACTGGAACGCGGTCGTCGCCCCGCAGCACCCCAGCACCTGGGCGCCGCGCCCGGAGGACGTCCCGCTGTGGGAGCGGCAGCTGCGCCGGTCGTGGGGGCTGGGCGGGGACCGGGTCGAACTGGTCGTGGAGTCCCTGCAGGTGCCGCCCGCGCAGAGCCTGTGCCGGCTGTTCCCGGGCGCCGCGATCGACGTGTACGCCGACGGGCTCATGTCGTACGGGCCCACCCGCTTCCGGCTCGACCCGCAGATCGGGATGCGGGTGCGGCGGGTGCTGCACCTGGACCTGGTCCCGGGGCTGGAGCCGCTGCTGCTGACGGAGTTCGGGGTGCGCGGCGAGCTGGTCCCGGCGCCGGCCGTCCTGAAGGTCTTCGCCGAGCTGGCCGACCTGGCGGAGCCGTCCCTGCCCCCGGCCGGGAACGGGCACGGGACCGGGATCGGGCACGGGCACGGGACCGGGCACGGGACCGAGGACGAGCCGCCGGCCCTGCTGCTGGGGCAGTACCTGTCGGCGCTGGAGCTGATGTCCCCGGACGAGGAGGAGGAGCTGCACGCCGCGATGGTGCGCGGCGCCTACGAGTGGGGCCACCGGGACCTGGTCTTCAAACCGCACCCGAGCGCCCCGGCGGCGTACTGGCGGCGGGCCGAGGCGGAGGCCGCCCGGCTGGGGGTCCGGCTGACGGTGCTGGACGCGCCGGTGCTGGCCGAGACCCTGTACCAGCGGCTGCGCCCGGCGCTGGTGGTGGGCTGCTTCTCGACCGGGCTGCTGACGGCCCGGGCGCTGTACGGGATCCCGGTGGCGCGGACCGGTACCGGGGCGGTGCTGGGCCGGCTGGCCCCGTACCAGAACAGCAACCGGATCCCGCTGACGCTGGTGGACGCGCTGGTCCCGGACCTGGACGGGCCGCCGCAGGATCCCCCGGCCGATCTGCCCGGGCTGGTGGCGGCGGTGGCCTTCACGATGCAGCCCCGGATCCTGCCGGACCACCGCCCCGGGGCCGAGGCGTACCTGGCCCGGCACCTGACCCCGTACGCCCGGCGCTACTTCGGGCGCCGCCGGCTGACCGCGCTGGGGCTGCCGGGCGGGATCCCGGCACGGCTGGCGTTCCTGCCGCGCCAACGCGCCCTGCGGCGGGCGGCGCACCGGCTCCGCAGGCGGCTGGGCCGGTTCGGCGGGTGACGGCGGCCGGCCGGGGAGGGCCTCAGCTGACGGCGAGCTTGGCGGCGAAGCCGAGGAAGATCACGCCCGCCGCCGAGGTCGCCCCCGCCGACAGCCGCTTGCGGCGGCGGAAGGCGGCCGACAGACGGGTGCCGGCGAAGATCAGGGTGGACAGGTAGAGGAAGCTGACCAGCTGGGAGACGGTTCCGAGCAGCAGGAACGACAGGGCCGGGTGGGCGTACCCGGGGTCGACGAACTGCACGAAGAACGACAGCAGGAAGAGGATCGCCTTCGGGTTGAGCAGGCTGACCAGCAGCGCCCGCCGGTAGGGCCGCTCGCCCGGGCCCGCCGGCTCCGCCGCGGCCGGCTCCTCGTCACGCGTGCGGCGCGCCTGCCACATGGCCCACGCGGCCCGCATCATGCCCACGGCCAGCCAGCCCAGGTAACCGGCGCCGAGGACCTTGACCACGGTGAACAGCAGCGGGCTCGCCTGGAGCAGCGCGCCCGCGCCAATGGCCGTCAGCACCATGAGCACGGTGTCGCCGGTGAACACGCCGCAGGCGGCCTTGTAGCCCTCCTTCACCCCGCGCCGGGAGGCGACGGAGAGCACGTAGAGCGAGTTCGGCCCCGGCAGCAGGACGATCAGCAGCACGGCCGCGAGATAAGTAGGAAGATCTGTCACACCCAGCATGCGCAGGAGTGTCCCATAGGGACGCACCTGTCGCGCCAGTGGGTTTCACGAACCGAGACCGGCCGGTTCGTAGGTCCCCCAGACCTCCCGCAGCACCCCGCACACCTCCCCCACCGTGGCCCGCACCCGCAGGGCCTCCTTCATCGGGTGGAGCACGTTCGCCTCGGCCCCGGCGGCCGCCTCCCGCAGCTCGTTCAGCGTGCAGTGCACCGCCTCCGCGTCCCGCCCGGCCCGCAGCCGGGCCAGCGCCTCGCACTGCCGGGCCTCGATCGCGGGGTCGACCCGCAGCGGCTCGTACGGCTCCTCCCGCTCCAGCGCGAACCGGTTGACCCCGACCACGACCCGGGCCCCTGCCTCCTGCTCCCGCGCGATCCGGTAGGCGTTGGCCTCGATCTCCCCCTTCTGGAAGCCGGCCTCGATCGCCGCGACCGCCCCGCCGAGCTCCTCGACCCGCCGCATCAGGGCGAGGGCCGCCTCCTCCACCTCGTCCGTCATCCGCTCCACGGCGTAGGACCCGGCGAAGGGGTCGACGGTGTGCGGCACGTCCGTCTCGTAGGCGAGCACCTGCTGGGTCCGCAGGGCGAGCCGGGCGGCCTTCTCCGTCGGCAGCGCGATGGCCTCGTCGAAGGAGTTGGTGTGCAGCGACTGCGTGCCGCCGAGGACGGCCGCCAGTGCCTGTACGCCCACCCGTACGAGGTTCAGCTCGGGCTGCTGCGCCGTCAGCTGGACCCCGGCGGTCTGGGTGTGGAAGCGCAGCATCAGCGACTTGGGGTCCCTGGCCCCGAACTCCTCCCGCATGACCCGGGCCCAGATCCGCCGGGCCGCCCGGAACTTGGCCACCTCCTCCAGGAGGGTGGTGCGGGCGACGAAGAAGAAGGACAGGCGGGGGGCGAACTCGTCGACCGCCATCCCGGCGGCGATCGCGGTACGGACGTACGCGATCGCGTCGGCGAGGGTGAAGGCGATCTCCTGCACGGGCGAGGCCCCGGCCTCGGCCATGTGGTACCCGGAGACGGAGATGGTGTTCCACTTGGGGATCTCGGCGCGGCAGTAGCGGAAGGTGTCGGCGGTCAGCCGCAGGGAGGGCCCGGGCGGGAAGATGTACGTCCCCCGCGCGATGTACTCCTTCAGCACATCGTTCTGGACGGTGCCCGTGAGCCGGCTGCCCGCGATGCCCCGCTCCTCGGCGACCAGCTGGTACATGAGGAGCAGCAGCGCGGCCGGGGCGTTGATCGTCATGGAGGTGGAGACCCGGTCGAGGGGGATGCCCTCGAAGAGCACCCGCATGTCCTCGACGGAGTCGACGGCGACGCCGACCCTGCCGACCTCCCCGCGGGCGAGGGGGGCGTCGGAGTCGTGGCCCATCTGTGTGGGCAGGTCGAAGGCCACGGACAGGCCGGTGCCGCCGCCCTCGATGAGGCCGCGGTAGCGGGCGTTGGACTCGGCGGCCGTGCCGAAGCCGGCGTACTGGCGCATGGTCCAGGGGCGGGCCGTGTACATCGTGGGGTGGATGCCCCGGGTGAAGGGGTACTCCCCCGGTGAACCGAGGCTGGCCACGGGGTCCCAGCCCGTCAGGGATCCCGGCCCGTAGACGGGTTCGATCGGGATTCCGCTCTCGGTGCGGGCCGTGGGACGGACCATGCCGTGAACCTCCGTGTCCGTGGAGCCGACCGGCCTGGGGCTGGTACAACCGTGCCCGCGACGACCGCTGGTCACAATGGCGCAACATCGCGGGTTCGTCCGCAACTGTCCACGCCCGTGAGGCATCACCTAGATACACGACGATGAATTCGGGGGAACCGCGATGCACCGACAGAGAGCCATCATCCGCACGCTCGGCCTCGCCACCGCCGTCGCGTTCGCCGCGACCGCCTGCGGTCCCCAGCATCCCGGTTCCGCTCCGGCGGCGCCCTCGGCGCCGGTCGTGTCCCCCTCCGCCTCCCCGTCCGGTCAGGACGACAAGCCGGGCGCCTCCTCGCCCGCGCCGTCGCCCTCGCAGTCGCAGTCCCCGTCGGCCTCCCCCTCGTCCTCGCCCCCGCCCTCGGAGTCCGCGGCCCCGGCCGTCAAGCCGGTCATGGCCAACGGCGACGAGAACGACCAGGTCCGCGAGCTCCAGGCCCGTCTGCGCCAGCTGAAGCTGATGTCGGCGGCGCCCACCGGCTTCTACGGCTCGAAGACCACGGCCGCGGTGAAGACCTTCCAGTCGCAGCACGGGCTCGGCGCCACCGGCGCGGTGGACGAGACGACCTGGCAGAAGATCCAGGGCCTCAGCAGGAAGCCGACGGAGGAGGAGCTGCGCCCGCCGACCACCAACGAGGTGGCCGCCCCGGACCCGCGCTGCATGCAGGGCCGGGTCATGTGCATCAGCAAGGAGAGCCGCACCCTCGCCTGGATGATCGACGGCAAGGTGATCTCCACGATGGACGTGCGCTTCGGCTCGGAGAACACGCCGACCCGCGAGGGCCTGTTCCAGGTGGAATGGAAGGCGAAGGACTGGACGTCGACGATCTACCACACGCCGATGCCGTACTCGATGTTCTTCAGCCAGGGCCAGGCGGTCCACTACTCGGCCGACTTCGCGGCCCGCGGCTACGCCGGCGCCTCGCACGGCTGTGTGAACGTCCGGGACAAGGGGAAGCTGTCGGCGCTGTTCGACCAGGTGAAGGTCGGCGACAAGGTCGTCGTCTACTGGTGACGGTGATTCGGTCGACCGACCGGCCGCGGGCGCGGGGGGCGGGAAGGGAGAGGGGCGCGGGCAGGGCCGGGGGAACGTGCCCCGCCCGCGCCGGGTGCGCAGAGCCCAGGGGTACGGGGGGAACCCCGGCTCTCGCGCGGCCGATGACCAGTCGGCTCGTTCTGTACTGCGTCGGCGGGTCGAAAAGTGTTACTGCCGTCCGTACGAATGTCTGCTGAAACGTTTCCGCGGCGGTTTCCCCGCCCGTTTCCGCAGGTCCCGGGGCCGTGTCCGCGCCGGATTCCGCGTCGCGTCAGCGGGTGCGGAAGCCCAGCGGGCCGCCGGGGTTCGTGCTCGGCGAGGGGAGGACGACGCTGCCCGGGTCGACGGTGCCGCCCTGCGGGGTGCCCGAGCGGGGCGCCTCCAGCAGGGTCGCGCAGAAGCGCGGCACCTTCGCGAGGCCGCCGGCGATCCGGGCGAGCTCCTGCCGGCGGTCCGCGCCCAGCTTGTTCGCGAGGTGGTCCCGGCACAGGTCCTCGGGGCGGTCCTTGGTCTGCCCGTCGCCGTCCTCGCCGCCGCCGGTGTTGCCGTTCTTGTCGGTGAACGTGTTGCGGGTGCCGTCCGTGCCCGCCGCACCGCCGCCCGTGCCCTGGGTCGTCACCGCGCCGGGCGGCAGCGACACCCTGGGAGCGGCGTCCAGGACGGGTGATCTCGGTCGCGCGGCTGAACCGGATCCGGGGAATCTGGTCAAGGCCCTGCCGGCACTCCTCGCGGGCCTCCCGCATGGTCCTCTCGA